>NZ_NEVB01000088.1:0-44184 GCF_002259925.1 Aeromonas sp. A35_P
CAGTTTGTACAGACAGTATCCAGCGTCAACTACAACAAGGGTATTTTTTCCCTTTATTTCGTCGGTCAGGATCCGCTCAAGATGGCGCAGGGCGTCATGGCGGAAAGTGACAATGAGCTGGCGCTGAAACAGACGGTCCACATGCCGGCTGCTGGTTTTATGTATATGGTTTCAATGATAAAAAACATGCTTGAAGATCCGCGCATGGCCGCCGAGTTCGACAAGCTGATTGCCGCAGGCCTGATCCCGGCCGCCCCTGCCGACGCGCAGGAAAGCGCTCCTGCCGCCACAGCACAGGCTGCACCGCGCAAGAAGAAATAAATTTCCGGTTTGGGGAGTCAATGCACTTGGTATTGCAACCAACGGAACCGAACTGGCAACAAAAACAACATATGTTGGGAGGAGTCATGCTGCTCAGTCAGCACTCCTCTCTCCATCGGCGTTATTCCGTCGCCGAGTGGCAGCAACGTATATTGCCAGCATTTGAGTTGAACCAGTTCTGCTATTATGAAGACTCACACGGACGCCCGGTTGCATTTTGTAACTGGGCGTTTGTCTCTTTATCCATTCGTAACACCTTGCTGGCCGCCGAGCGCGAGCTGATCCGTGAGGATTGGCAATCCGGCGACCATATTTTTATTCCGGAGATGATAGCGCCATACGGACATGCCCGCGCCGTGGTGAGCGATCTGCGTCGCCGGATATTCTTGCCATGGAAAGGGCAGCGGGTCTGCACCGTGCGTGGTCATGTTCATGCCGAGCATGGTCAATGTGTTCGCAGGGTGCAGTGGTTTTCCATTTAATCATAATGAGTTAATACATGGGAAAGAGTGTATGGAGAAGTATTGAGTACTTCTTTACCGGTAATTACACGGCAGATGACGGAAACAATGATATCGATGCCTATGGCTTCGGTGGCGTCATCCGTGCCTATGGTGGTGACGACACCATCCGGGTCGGATCCATCGGTGCGACCGTCTATACCGGTACGGGCAACGACAGCGTCTATGGCGGTGCCGCCTATCTCAAGGTGGTGGACGACTCCGGCAACCTGACCGTCAAGGGGGCGGCGGGCTACGCCGACATCAGCAAGTCCCAGTCCGGCAATGTTCACTTTGCCGGTGCCAGCGGGGCGACCAACATCGACCACCAGGGGCGCGACGGTGACATCCGCTATCAGGGGGCGGCGCTGGCCAACTTCCTGACCCGCAAGGGGATCAGCGGCAACGTCAGCTTCGAGGGGGCCGGCGGCTACAACAAGCTCTGGCACCAGACCGACCGCGGCGATCTGAGCTACAGCGGCGCCGGGGCGGCCAACAAGCTGGACCGCACCTGGCACAGCCAGTATCAAGGCTCGCAGGGCAACATCCACTTCTCGGGGGCCGGTGCGGCCAACATCATCAGCTCCCAGGTGGAGTCCGGCAACATCACCCTGAACGGGGCCGGTGCCTACAACAAGGTGTTCCGCAAGGGGCGCGAGGGGGATATCAGCTTCAACGGGGCCGGTGGCTGGAACGAGCTCTCCCGGCTGCGCAACGAGCAGGACGAGTACCTGCAGACCCGTGGCGACATCCACTTCAACGGGGCCGGCGGCTACAATCGGCTGCTGTCGGATGTGGCCGAGGGCAACATCCACTTCAAGGGGGCGGGGGGTTACAACCATCTCTCCCGCAAGGGCGCGGACAGCGACAGCTCCCCCTTCGCCGGCGCCCGTGCCGACGAGATCGCGCTGACTACCGCCACCATGGGCGGCAGCTGGATCAACCAGTCCCAGGCCGTCACGGCCATCAAGTCCAGCCTGCAACCCAATACCTACCTGTTTGCCTTCTTCGATGGCATGTACACCAAGATCAACCGGGTAGAGCTCTCCAACGATGGCGCGAGCGGTGCCCTGCGTTATCACGCCACCTCCTGGTACAAGGAGGGGAACCAGCTCGACGGGCTGGCCGGTCGTCAGATCGACGAGCACAACGGCTTCATCTCGACGCAAACCGACGGCGCCTATCGGCTGAGCGATCTGGTGTTCGAGCGGCGCCAGCGCATCAAGCTGGAGGCGGTGGAAGCGGATCTGACCGAAAACAGCTGGATCAACTACGGTGGCGGCGTGAACGTGGCAGCGGCCGACGTGACGCTCTCCAGCGCCAAGATGAGCGGTTACGCCATTTTTGAGGATGGCACCAAGGTCGACGTGAGCGCGGTGAAATCCCAAAAGCAGCCCAACACCTATGTGTTTGCCAAGCTGCTTGGCCCCTACATCAAGATAGTGGTGGTGGAGCTGGCCAACGACCCGCAGACCGGGGCACTCAAATACCTCGCCAAGGCCTGGTACAAGGAGGGCAAAGATCTGACGGGATTGGACGATCTGATCGTCTCGGAGCACACCGGCTTCACCCCCATGGGCAAGGGGGGCTACTCCCTGAGCGAGGTACACTACCAGCTCGACACCGTCACGGCCGTGTCGGATCGACTGCCGGCCACCCGCGAGTTCTCCAGCCAGCTGCTGCTGCCCCGTCAGCAAAGTGGCGGCAAGAGCAAGGGTGACATCTTCTTTGACGGCGCCGGTGGCGGCAACGTCATCGAATCCGACGTGACCGAGGGCAACATCCACTTCAACGGTGCCGGTGCGGCCAACGTGCTGATCAAGCGCGGTCAGCGTGGCGACCTGGTGTTCCGTGGGGCGGGCCTTGCCAACGTGCTGGTCCACCAGGGGGCCCAGGGCCGGATGGATGTCTATGCCGCCGGTGCGGCCAACGTGCTGGTGCGCAGCGGGGATGGCGAGTACCTGGCCCGTCTGCTGGCCTATGGCAACATCTCGGTGCAGCAGGGTCGTGGCGACAGCCAGGTGGTCATGCTGGGCGGTTACAACACCCATACCCAGCTGGGCGATGGCCGCGGCCTGTGGCTGGCGGGGGGCGGTTTCAACCTGCTGACCCAGGTCGGCAACGGCCGGCTCGATGCCCTGTCGGTGGGCGGTGCCAACGTGCTGACCAAGTTCGGTGCGGGCCAGCTGACGGCCGGTCTGCTGGGCGGGGCCAACGTGCTGACTCACGTCACCCAGGGTGACGAGGCTGCCGATACCCGCGCCGTGCTGCTGGGGGGCGCCAACGTGCTGACCAAGAAGGGCAACGGCAAGGTACAGGCCATTCTGGGTGGCGGTGCCAACGTGTTGACCCAGCTTGGCCAGGGGGATACCCAGGCGCTGCTGCTGGGGGCTGCCAACGTGCTGACCCGGGTCGGCGATGGCGATCTCTCCACCGTGATGCTGGGGGGCGCCAACGTGCTGACCCATGTCGGCAACGGCGACACCCTGGGTGTGATGGGGGCCGCCGGCAACCTGTTTACCAAGGTGGGCGACGGCACGGCCATTGCCGCCATGATCGGCGCCGGCAACCTGTTTACCCAGATAGGCCAAGGCGATGCCTGGGCCCTGATGGGCGGGGTAGCCAACGTCTTCACCAAGGTGGGCGATGGCAATGCGCTGGCGCTAATGGTGGCCAAGGCCAACGTCTTCACCCATATCGGTGACGGCTTGACCGTGGCGCTGATGCTGGCCCAGGGCAACCTGGCGACCAAGGTGGGCAACGGCATGACGCTGGCCGCCATGGTGGGCAATGCCAACGTCTTCACCCACGTCGGTGCCGGCGAGACCTTCGCCGCCATGCTGGGGCAGGCCAACCTGTTCACCAAGGTGGGGGATGGCCTGACGGCCGCGCTGATGATCGGCAAGGCCAACGTCTACAGCCACATCGGCAACGGCACCAGCCTGGGGCTGTTTGCCGGCGAGCTGAACGTGATGACCAAGGTGGGCAACGGCACCACGCTGGCAGCCCTGTTCGGCAAGGCCAACATAGTGACCCATGTCGGCAGCGGTCTGACCGGCGTGCTGGCGCTGGGCAAGGCCAACATCATCACCAAGGTGGGGGATGACTTCCTCGGCGCCATCGCCAAGGCCGATGCCAACGTGCTGACCCATGTCGGCAATGGCACCACCGCCGGCGTGCTGTGGGGCAAGGGCAACCTGCTGACCAAGATAGGTGACGGCACCACGGTGGGCCTGCTCATCTCAGAGGTGGGCAACGTGATGACCCACGTCGGGGCCGGCAGCACCATAGGCCTGGCCAAGGGGCGCGCCAACCTTATCACCAAGGTGGGTGACGGGCTGGTGGTGCAGGGTGCCTGGGGCGACGTCAACCTGCTGACCCAGGTCGGCAACGGCGATCGCTACAGCTTCGCCAAGGGCCGCGCCAACGTGTTGACCAAGGTGGGGGATGGCCGTGAAGTGGCCGTGCTGCAAGGGGAGGCCAACCTGGTCACCCAGGTCGGCAACGGCGACGGCTACACCGGCGCCTGGGGCAAGGCCAACGTCATCACCAAGGTGGGGGATGGCCGTCAGGTCGTACTGGCCAAGGGCGATGCGAACATAGTGACCCAGGTCGGGAATGGCGAAGGCTATCAGGCGCTGCTTGGCAAGGCCAACATCGTCACCCGGGTAGGGGACGGCATCCAGGTCACCCTCGCCAAGGGGGAGGTCAACCAGACCACCACGGTCGGGGACGGTCTGAGCGTGACGGCCGCCTATGGCAAGTTCAACAACAACGTCAAGGTGGGTGACGGCACCACCGTCAACCTGGCCTGGGGGGATTACAACCTCAACACCAAGGTAGGGAACGGCCTCAACGTTGCTGTCATGAAAGGCAAGGGCAATGCCAATGTCCAGATCGGCGACGGGCTGGACATCACGGCCGCCTATGCCCGCCACAACGTGGCGATCAAGATCGGCAACGGGGACTTCTACAGCCTGGCCATAGCCAGCAGCAACACCAGTAGCAACAAGCTCGGCACCCTGTTTGACAACATCAAGCAGACCCTGCTCGGCAGCGCGGGCAACCAGGCCATCAACTATCTGGTGCAGGGCGATGAACATGGCCCGATCAATACCCCGCAAGCGGCCAGCCTGGGCGAGGTGCAGGGGCTGACCGGCTTTGGGCTGGACGAGATTGGCGAGGTGAAATCCTCCCTGGCCGGCAGTCTGACCGGCAAGGTGAGCCCGGCCGGCGAGCGCGACGAGCAGGCCATGGACAAGGCGCTGCAGCTCGATGAGCAGGGGCTGGCCCGAGTGGGCGAAAACCTCATCGTCAACGGCGACTTCGAGCTGGGGGCTCACGGCTGGCAAGATGCCGGCGCCGGCATCGAGGCCGATTTTTCCGCCGCCATCTACGGGCTGGCGACCGACGGGCACGGTACCCGGGTCAGCGAATTGTCGACTGACCGCAATACCCAGATTTCCCAGGATCTTGCCGGCCTCAAGGCGGGCGAGACCGTCAACCTGTCATTTGATTTTGCCCGTCGGGCCAATATTTCCCAGCAACACGGCATCGAGGTGCTGTGGAATGGCGACCTGGTGTTTGCCAGCGAAGGGGACGTCAGCCGCTGGCAGAGCCAAGCGCTGACGCTGACGGCCAGAGAGGGTGCCAACACCCTGACGTTCCGCGGCATCGGTGAGAGCAACGGCCTTGGCTACCTGCTCGACAACGTGGTGGCCACCGCCGCCGGCAAGGCCGAGATAGGCCAGGTCAGCGCCCAGCTGGCGCAAGACGACAACGCCGCCCGGGCGAGAGGTGATCAGGCGAGTGCCGATGCCGACAAGCAGCGGCTCGAGCAGGAGAAGGCACAGCAGCTGGCCGCCATCGCCGGTACCCAGTCCCAGCTGGAGGCCACCGATCAGCAGAAACTGGCGGAAAATGGCCAGCAGCAGCGTGCCGCCATCGAGGCGGAAGCCCGCGACATGACGGCGCAGCTCGATACGCTGGCCCGTCAGTTTGAACAGGTCAGATCCCCTGACGCGGCGAGCGAGCCGTCCGGTCAGCACTGGCGCGCCGGCTTTGCCGACCAGCTGCTGAGCACGGTTCAGGAAGATCTGGACGAGGCCGGCAGCACGGCCGGCGCGGCGATCGAAGATGCCAGGTTCCGCCATGAGGCGCAGCACCAGCAGGTCGATAGCGCGCTGGCCAAGTCCAAGACGGGTCAGCAGCGCAGTGAACAGCTGCAAGGTGACGCCGAGGCGGCTGGCCAGCAGCGGGCCGAACAGGCCGAACAGCGCCGTCTCGACGCACTGGCTCGCCAGGGGGAGGCCGCATCGCGACAGCAGCAGGGCGAAGCGAGTGCCAACCAGGCGCAGCTCGCCGGCGAGCAGGCGGCCAGCCAGGCCGGTTTGCAGGCCAACCAGGCCAAACAGAATGCGGCGAGCCTCAAGCAGAGCGGCGACAAACCGAGCCGTCAGGGTGCCCAGCCCGGCCAGCCCTCGGCCACCGCACAGCCCCTGCCGCAGGCCGGCGAGCTGGATGTGCCCGCCATCGGCACCTTGCCTGTTCCTGATGAGGTCCAACCCTCGGCCATCGACACCGCCACCGGGCTGAGCGAACAGGAGCAGTCCGCCCTCGACGGGGCGCTGGCGGCGGTCAACCGCCTGCAGGTCAATGCCGGGATCCGGGCTAATGGTACACCCACCATCACCCTGCCCGGCATGGTCGGTGCGCGCGAAGCGGGTAGCACAACTGTGCCGGCGAGCCATGCGTCTTCGCGTCACAGCGCCGAGCTGGGTCTGTCCGGGGTCTCCCTGGCCGGGCTGGGGAGCCCTGTGCGAGGCCCTGCCGTGGCTGTCCCCGAGACCGCCGGGTTTGCCTTCCAGCTGCTCAAGAGTGGAGACAACGGCTTCATTGACTCTACCCGTCGCCAGTTGGGCAAGCTCTCCATCGACTTGCCAAGCGAGCGCCTGAAGGCCGTGCGTGAGGCCGTGGTACGAGTGCAACAGCAACCATCGGAAGCGAATCTGGGGCTGCTGGAACAGAGCCTGACCCAGTGGCAGGCGCGTGACCCCAAAGAGTTTGCCCAGCGCGGCGAGCAAGTGAAGGCGCTGCGTTTCGAAGCGGCATCCTTGCTGAGCCATACTTTCGCCTCCCGGGCCAAGACCGCTGGCGTGTATGGGTTGGCATTGCCGCCGGAGCATGCCGTTCGCTTTGAAGATCAACTGGTGTTCGATGGCATCGGCCGGATTATTGGTGCCGTGGGCGAGCTCAGCGCTACCGACATCGCCAAGGTGAACGAGCTGGGTATCCGGTCGCTGACCGAGACCAACTCCCGTGCCGAGCGACAGGCGCCGCGCACCGAGCATGATAGTCTGATCGCATTTGCTTACCAGCTGAACCAGTTCGACACACCGCAAACCCGTCAGCTGGCCGCAGAGATAAAGTCACTCTGGCTCTCGGGAGACGTGAGGGGGCCGCGCACCATCGCCCTGTTTGAAACCGCCAGCAAGACGCTGGGGGATTACCCGCAGTTGCAGGTACTGGCCCAATCTCTGCTGGCGGATGCCCAGCGCAGCAAGGCGACCGGCCAGTACATCGATAACCTGTTTGGCCGTCGCTTCGATTCGGAGATCGCTCATGGGCTGGTGACGGCCCCATCGCAGGCCGCGCTCGATACATCGGCACAGCTGGGCGCCAAGCTGGTGAAGGAGTTTGATGACTGGATCCAGACACTGCAACTGGATGAGGTCACCCGCACCCAGCGCATCGACAAGAAGATGGCGGCATTCGCCGAGGCCATCAAGAAAGACACCCGCCCCTGGTTCAGCCGGGTGCCCAGTCTGACCGAGTTCCTGGCCGAGCCTACGTTTGCCAACTTCAAACAGATGATGACCCGGGTCGACAACGGTTTCGATGTCATCAAGGTCCCCTTCCTGGCGGTGAAGATGGCCACCCATCCCGAGCTCGGGATGGACACGGCCGACTGGAAGAGAGAGGGCGATCGCTTCTATGGCAGCGTCATCACCAAGGCTCGCTCGACCAGTACCGAGGTCGCGTCGGCCAAGGATGGTCTGTTGCAGGTCGACCTGCCTGGCCGTACCACCAGCGACTATGGCACCGGTCTGCACTACCAGCCCGGTGGCGACAAGTACGAGGATTTCCTGAGCGGGCGCAGCGTGGCGGATGGCCGCATCCTGACACCGGGCAAGGAGACCACCTTTGAACGCAATGCGCTGGACAAGGGGCTGTCCGTGGTGACAGGTGCTTCCGGCTCGACCAACATCATGGTCCACCTGAACAACTATCTGGCGGCCAAAGATCCTGCTTACTCCCCAAGCCAGGCTTACCTCAACACCCTTGCCTTCCTGGTATTCGATGGTGGTCACTCGGTGAACGAGAGTCTGACGGTCTATCGGGCGCTGCAGGAGAGCGGGGATACGCGCAAGCAGGTGCTGGAGAGCTATACCGCCAACTACCGGGATCTGATCGATCTGGCTGGCGAGGGCAGCAAGGCATCGGTGCAGGCTGCACTCGATGGTGCCTTCGGCCGCACTCTGGCGTTCTATCAGCAGCATGCCTATACGGCGCAACTTGATGAACTGGTCGCTCTTGGCACACCACGCAAGGGCGATACGCTTGCCGATGGCGAGCTGTCAGCCGGCTCCGGCAAACCCGTCTCCGTGGCGAACGATGGTTCGGCCCCGCTGGACAAGCAGCCGCTCAACCCGCTGACCCGCTTCCTCAACGACAACCTCTACGGCACCCGCGATGAGCGGCGTCAGGTGGGCGACATCACCCGCCAACTGCTCGACCATGCGGTGAGCCAGGGCGAGGCCGAACAGGTGACCCTGCAAGGGGACGCCGGCCGTCTGTCCGGTTACCTGCACAAGGGGGCCGAGCAGCCAGGGGCGCCGCAGGATGGCAAGCCCGAGGTGGTGCTGTTCCTGCACGGTTCGGGCTCCTCCGCCGAGGAGCAGGCCGATGCGGTTCGCAGCGACTACCAGAAGCAGGGCATCGACATGCTGGCGGTCAACCTGCGCGGCTATGGGGCCAGCGATGGCGGACCCAGCGAGCAGGGGGTCTACTAGGATGCCCGCACCATGTTCCGCTATCTGGTGGAAGAGCGCGGGGTGGCGCCTGGCAAGATCCTGATCCATGGCTACTCCATGGGCGGCCCCATCGCCGCCGATCTGGCCCGTTATGCCGCAGAGCAGGGCAAGCCGGTGGGCGGGCTGCTGCTCGATCGCCCCATGCCCAGCATGAGCAAGGCGATCAAGGCCCACGAGCTGCCCAACCCTGGCGGTCTGGTGGGGGCGATCGCCAAGGCGATCAACGGTCGTTTCTCGGTGGAGAAAAACCTCGACGGCCTGCCCAAGAGCACGCCCATCATGCTGCTGACCGACAATGAAGGGCTTGGCAGCGAAGGGGAAAAACTGCGGGCCAAGCTGGCCGTGGCCGGTTATCAGGTCAGCGGTGAGCAGACCTTCTATGGCCATCTGGCCAGCAACCGCCTGATGGGCCAGTACGCCGAGCAGATTGTGGGTGACTTGTTCAACCGCACGCCGCCGACTGCAGACATGGAGGCGCCGCTCAAGGGCATCGAGGCCATCAGACGCGATCTCAAGCGCTACCAGGAGGCGCTCACCCCGCAGGTGGGCAGCAACGGGGCGACCAGAGACATCCGTACCACCAAGGCCTTCCTCGCCGGATATCAGCAAGGGCTGGCCGGCAAGGTGGTCGAGGGCTTCCAGTCCGACATGAGCATGACCCAGCTGGTGGACCTGTTCGACCAGCCGACCCTGACGCCACAGCAGCAGGGGGCGCTGGCCTGGGAGATCGAAAACCGGGCGCTCAAGAGCACCATCAAACCCAGGATTGAGCAGTCCAACCGTCTGTTCCGCGACGTGGCCTCGCACGGTGGCACGGATCCATATGCCAGAGAGCATCTGGCTCCCCAGCTGTTGCTGCTCAATCTGGCGGATGACGGCTTCGGCGGGCGCTGCGATCCCCTCTCCAAGCTGGTGCTGGTCGCCAAGCAGCTGGAGAGCGAGGGGCAACCCGATCTGGCACGGCGCATGATGGAGAAGCTCTACTCCGCAGCGGCGGTCATCAACAATCCGGATCGCTACTCGGCTACCGAGCTGGACAACGCCCGCAAGCTGGTGGGCAGCCTGGCGGAGATCCACACCAACACGCCGGCCGCCTACAACTACGACAGCCTGCGCAGCATCAAGTACGACATCGTCAAGGAGAAGTGGGAGGGCA
Organism: Aeromonas sp. A35_P; assembly: GCF_002259925.1. Classification (NCBI taxonomy): domain Bacteria; kingdom Pseudomonadati; phylum Pseudomonadota; class Gammaproteobacteria; order Aeromonadales; family Aeromonadaceae; genus Aeromonas; species Aeromonas sp. A35_P. Next base: position 10,071 of record NZ_NEVB01000088.1, read on the forward strand.
AGAGTGCCATCTCGCTCGATACCGTGCTCACCAAGCTGACCGCCAAGGGCAGCGATGCCCCCGTGTTGCTGGAGCTGGATGCGCCGGGCCACGCCATGGCGGCCTGGGCCAAGCAGGGAGAGTCTGGCCGGATCTACGGCTTCTACGATCCCAATGCCGGCATCGTCGAATTCTCCTCTGCCGAGAAGTTCAGTCGTTACATGACCCGCTTCTTCGGCAAAGAGGGGCTGGACATGGCCAATGGCTACCACCTCAAGCCGGGGCCGGACGGCAAGCCGCTGTTCTTCAGGGTCAGCGAGATGAACGGCGCCGAGCTCGCCCGCTTCAAACCGTCCAAGGATCTGGCCAACAAGGTCACCCTGCAGGAGATCCTGCAGTTGCCGGTATTTGACGAGAGTCCGATAGCGGAGCTGCCGGGCAAAACGGGGGTGACGGAGCGCACAGCCAGGCTGTTTGCCGACGTCTACAGCCCGGATGAGCTGAAAAAAGCCGCCCAGGTCTTTGCCAAGCCCATTGGCGAGTCTTATCAGCAGATCCTGGATCAGCTCGCCACGCTGCACGGTGCCAGCGGACAGGCCAAAGTAGAGGCCGCATTGCGGTTGAACAATCTGATCGACGACTACCTGGTCAAGCACGAAGGTTCCGGCAGAAATCCGGCGCTGAGCAAGCTGCAGAGTCAGCTTCATGGAAATCTCTATCGTGGCGAGCTGGCCTCGTTGCAGACCGAGGTGACGGCGCTGGCCAAGACCCGCCCGGACCTGGCTGCCATGGTCATCGGCAAGGCCGCCGAAGAGGCGCTGGGCCAGCATCCGGGTCTCACCCAGATGGTGCTGCGCTGGGCGGCGCAAGACCCCTATCTGGCGGCCAAGGCTGGATACCAGGGGGCCGTGCCGGCGGATCTGCCGTTTGAGGCCAGATTCCACGTCGTCCTCGGCGAGCAGCATGACAATCTGAAGAAGTGGCTGAGCGAAGCCCAGGGGGAGGGACTGCTGAGCCGTGCCGTGCAGGACGACACCAGCAAGGTGCTGCATCTGGGTTACTCCTACCAGGAGCTGCAGGACATGACGGGGGAGCAGTCCGCCCAGATGGCGGTCTACTTCATCAAGGAGGCCGCCAAGCAGGCAGCCCCCGGATCTGAGCTCTCCGCCGAGCTCATCATGCTGGACAAGTTCGGTGACCGACGTTACCTCGGCGAGCTGGAGTCCCGTCGTATCGCGCAGGTCGAGAACATCTATCACAGTAGCAAGCAGACCGATGTGGCGGCCTGGGATGCCCGCTATGGTGGCGATGCCCTGCGGACGCTGAACACCCAGCTGGACGGCGAGAGCACGCTGGCCGGACAGTTGTCGCGCCTGCTGGATAACCGCAACGGTCTGCTGATCGGCGAAACCCACGGCAGCGACGTCAACGGTCTGCGGTTCGTCAACGAGCAGATGGATGCGCTCAAGACCCAGGGGGTGACTGTCATCGCTCTGGAACACCTGCGCAGTGAGCTGGCTCAGCCGCTGATCGACCGTTATCTGGCGGGGGGAGAGATGTCTCCCGAGCTGACGAGCATGCTCAAGAACAAGCACCTGGAGCCCTCCCTGTTCGAGCGGGCCCGGGAGCGGGGAATGCGGATCGTGGCGCTGGACGATGGCAGCACCGCCAGACCCGCCATCACCGGCACCGAGCACGGCCTGATGTACCGGGCCGGGGCGGCCAACAACGTCGCCGTCGAGGTATTGGGCAAGTTGCCGGCCGGCGAGAAGTTCGTCGCCATCTACGGCAGTGCGCACCTGGCGTCCCACAAGGGGATCGAAGGCTTCGTACCCGGCATCACCCATCGCCTGGGGCTGCCGGCCCTGAAGGTGGATGCGGACAATCGCTTCCACCTGCAGGCGGACGATGTCAGTCAGCGGGTCGAGTACGCCGATGTCGGCAGGAAGTGGACGCCGGTGGCGGCGCTGGATGGCGAAGACCAGCCGGTTCGCAACCAGCGGGTCAACCAGTGGCAGCAACCTGAGGTGACGCCGGGCAATCAGGGGGGCGAGACCCGCTTCACCAGCCAGATCATCATCCAGACCGAAGATGATCCTGTGGCTGCCAAGGCTGCGGCCAGTCTGGCCGGCAAACACCCCGACCACAGCGTGGTGGTGCAGCTGGATGCAGATGGCAACTATCGGGTGGTCTATGGTGATCCGGCTCAGCTGGCGGGCAATATCCGCTGGCAGGTGGTCGGCCATGGCCGCGATGAGGATGGGCAGAACAACAGCCGTCTCAGCGGCTACAGTGCCGACGAGCTGGCCGGGCGCCTGCGCCGCCTGGGCGATCGTCTGCAACAAGAGGCCGGCGTGGCCACCAAGCCTAGTCACGTCAGCCTGGTGGGTTGCTCCCTGGTGAGCGACGACCTGCAGGCCGGCTTTGCCCGTCGCTTCATCCAGGCGCTGGATAACGAGGGGATCCGTACCCAGGTGTCGGCTCGCAGCAGCGAGGTGGCGGTGGACCAGGGGGGTCGCAAGCACACCCGTGGTGAGGCGGATGTCTGGGCCCGCAAGGTGGCCGCCAACAAGGTGGTGCTGAGTCTCAACGACGCCGGCGAACCCGTGGTGTACAACGAGCGGGTGCGCGGCGGCGTGGCTGAAGGGGACATCGACCTGGCGAAAGTGGGCCAGAGCGAGGGCGAAAGCCGTGCCCGGGGCGCCATCGCCGACAACGACGAGACCTTCGTCGCACCCGAGAAACAGCGCCAGCCGGAGACGGCCTCGAGCCAGGCCGACAATGCGGTCAGCTACTCGGGCAACATCCAGGTCGACGTGGGGGATGGCGAGTTCACCGCCCTCAACTGGGGGACCACCAACCTGGGGGTCAAGGTAGGCACGGGCGGCATGAAGTCGCTGGCCTTCGGCGACAACAACGTCATGGTGCACATCGGGGATGGCGACAGCAAACACAGCGTCGACATAGCCGGCTACCGGGCGCTGGAAGGGGCCCAGCTGTTTGTGGGGCAACGCAACGTCAGCTTCAACCTGGGGCGCAGCAACGATCTCATCGTGATGCTGGAAAAATCCATCCCCACTCCGCCGCTGGTCAATCCGTTTGACGGGGCCGCCCGTATTGCCGGTGCCCTGCAGCAGATCGCCGGTGACGGTGCCAAGCCGGATTGGGTTGCTAGCCAGTGGGATCAGTGGACCCTGGCCGGCGCCAACAAGTTCGTGGCCGACATGGCCGGTCTGGATCAGACCAGCAGCGTCGAATACGGCTCGCTCACCACCCTGGACAGCGGCAACGAACGCAGCAGTCGCGGGCTCAAGAGCGATCTGGAGGCGACCCTCAACAAGGAGTTCAACAAGCGCATTTCGGGCGGTGGCCAGGGTGCGCAGGGCCCTCTGAGCCGGGCGGACAAGTTGCGCCAGGCCAACGAGAAGCTGGTCTTCAACTTTGCCGTGGCTGGTCAGGGGGCCGATATCCAGGTCACCACGGGCAACTGGAACTTCGTGTTTGGTGACAACATCCAGGCGATCCTGGACACCAACCTGGGCTCCCTGTTCGGGCTGATGACCCAGGAGTTCACCGCCAGCGGGCAGGCCAAGACCACCTTTACCTTCACCCCGACCGATCTGCCGCGCCAGCTGCAGAACCGGTTGCTGGGTCGTCTGGCAGGGGTGGGGGCCGATACCACGCTGGCGGACATCTTCGGCGTGGATTACAACGCCCGTGGCCAGCTGGTGGCCAGCTGGTGGCCCGTGATGGGGCGGCCATCGATGCGCCGGCCCTGTTGCAGGAGATGCTGGGGGTCATCGCCGAGTTTGGCGGCGATCAGCTCAAGAGCCTGACCGATCCGGCCAAGTGGCTCGATCAGCTCAAGGCCGGGCTGGATTTGGGGGAAGATGCCCTCAGCAGCTTTGCCCGTACCCACGGCCTGCAGGACGAGGCGCCCGAAGAGGCCAAGTCCGGGACCGTGACGGTGCAGCAGGGGAACGAGGCCAAGCCGGCGGCGCTGCCGGCCGCCACCGAGGAGCGGGCCTTCGGCTTTAACGCCCTGAGCCTGCCCAACCTGTTTGCCACCCTGTTCAACCGGGACAAGCAGGCGGAGGTGGTGGCGCTGGCCAAGAACCTCAAGCAGAACCTGACGGCGGATCTGCTCAACATGAAGGAGCAGACCTTCGACTTCCTGCGCAACAGCGGCCATCTGCAGGGAGATGGCGACATGCATGTCTCCCTTGGCAACTACAACTTCAACTGGGGGGGAGACGGCAAGGATCTGGGGGCCTACCTCGGCGATAACAACAACTTCTGGGGTGGTCGCGGGGATGATGTCTTCTATGCCACCGGCACCTCCAACATCTTCACCGGCGGCGCCGGTCAGGACACCGGGATCATGATGGGACGGGAGAACATGATGTTCGGCGGGCAGGGTGACGACGTCGCCGTGCTGGCCGGCCGTGTCAACCGCGCCTTCATGGGCGAGGGCAACGATCAGGCCTTCATCTTCGGTGAAGAGGGCATAGTGGAAGGGGGCGCAGGCCAGGATTATCTGGTGACCTCCGGCAACTACAACCAGATCGATGCCGGCGCGGATCAGGATTTCACGGTGACCATAGGTCATCACAACCAGATCCGGCTCGGCGAGGGCGATGACTTTGCCATGGTGTTCGGCAATCACAACCGCTTGCTGGCCGAGCATGGCAACAACCAGGTCAAGCTGATGGGCTATCACGCCACCATCCGGGGCGGTGACGGCCGGGATCGCTTGATCGCCGACCAGGTCGCCAAGTTCAGCCAGCTCGATGGCGGTGCCGGCGATGATCTGCTGGTGCTGGGCGGTTACCAGAACCAGTTCAGCGGTGGTACCGGCGTCGACAGCTTCGTGTTCAGTGGCGCCGTGATAGAGAACCTGGTGCAGGACATCGGCAAGGAGGACTTCATCGTCTTCAACGATGTCAGCTGGCGGGATCTCTGGTTCAAGCGCAGCGGCTACGATCTGCAACTGCTGGTCAACCGTCGTGCCGACGGTACCAGCGAGCAGGGCAAGTTCGAGCAGCTGGGCAGTGCCACCTTCAGCAACTACTTCGCCGACAACCGGGCCCAGCTGGTGATTGGGCTTGGCGAGCAGCAGACTGACGGCGAGCGCAGCTACAGCGCGCTCTCCCATCAGGCGGTGGACAACCTGATCCAGGCCATGAGCAGCTTCACCCCCGAAGCGGGCGACATGGGCCTGCTCAACCGGCTCGACAGCCAGGCCAACAGCCTGGTGCAGTCGGCCTGGGGTGATGTGATCCAGGGCAAGGGGCGGGTTGCCTGAGCAACCTGACTTCCCTCCCGTAAGGTAAAAACCTGCTCTTCGGAGCAGGTTTTTTTATGCCTGTCGCACCCGAAACGGGGGCGGCGCAGGCACCAACAAAAAGCCAGTCAGGAGCTGACTGGCTTTTTGTTGGTGCTTATCGGGGATCAGTCGATGAGACTGGCCCACAGGTCGTACTCGTCCGCTTCGTCGATGCGGACCTTGACCATGTCGCCAGGCTTGAGGCCGGTTTCACCGTTCAGGTAGACCAGGCCGTCGATCTCGGGGGCATCGGCGGCGGAGCGACCGGTGGCACCCTCTTCGTCCACCTCATCGATCAGCACCAGCATATCTTTGCCGACCTTGCGGGCCAGCTTGCGGATGGAGACCTGCTGTTGCAGCTCCATGAAGCGCTGGAAGCGCTCTTCCTGCACTTCTTCCGGTACCGGATCCGGCAGCTCGTTGGCCTTGGCGCCTTCGACCGGGCTGTACTTGAAGCAGCCGACCCGATCCAGCTCCGCCTTGTCGATGAAGTCCAGCAGCATCTGGAACTCTTCTTCGGTCTCGCCGGGGAAGCCGACGATGAAGGTGGAGCGCAGGGTGATCTCGGGGCAGATCTCGCGCCACTTCTGGATCCGCTCCAGGGTGCGCTCGACGGTGCCGGGGCGCTTCATCAGTTTCAGGATGCGCGGGCTGGCGTGCTGCAGCGGGATGTCGAGGTAGGGCAGTACCTTGCCGTCGCGCATCAGCGGGATAACGTCATCCACGTGCGGGTAGGGGTAGACGTAGTGCAGGCGCACCCACATGCCGAGCTTGGCCAGCTCTTCGCACAGGGCCACCATGCTGGTCTTGACCGGCATGCCGTCGTAGAAGCCGGTACGGTGCTTGACGTCGACGCCGTAGGCGGAGGTGTCCTGGGAGATCACCAGGATCTCCTTCACGCCGGCCTCTTTCAGGCGCTTGGCCTCGGCCAGTACCTCGCCGATGGGGCGGCTCACCAGATCCCCGCGCATGGAGGGGATGATGCAGAAGGTGCAGCGGTGGTTGCAGCCTTCGGAAATCTTCAGATAGGCGTAGTGACGGGGGGTCAGCTTGACGCCCTGGGCCGGCACCAGGCTGGTGAAGGGGTTGTGGGTCGGTTTTTCCACGTATTTGTGGACGTGGCCGAGTACCTCTTCATAGGCGTGGGGGCCGGTGATCTCGAGCACCTTGGGGTGGATCTCGCGGATCTGGTTCTCTTTGGCGCCCAGGCAGCCGGTGACGATCACCTTGCCGTTTTCGGCCAGGGCCTCGCCGATGGCTTCCAGAGACTCCTGCACCGCGCTGTCGATGAAGCCGCAGGTGTTGACCACCACCAGCTCCGCATCGTCATAGCTGGGCACCACGTCGTACCCTTCGGTACGCAGCTGGGTCAGGATGCGCTCGGAATCGACCAGGTTTTTGGGGCAACCCAAGGAGACGAATCCTACTTTGGGGGCCTGTTTTGTGTTGGACATCGCTCAATCACTCTTAGGTGGCTCTAGTTTTAGGGCGCGGATTTTACCGGAATGGCTAACCAAAAACTATACAGCCGGCACGTCGGAAGCGAACAATCTCTTTGCCCGGGCCACAATGGGTCGTCAAAGGAGAAAACCATGGTGGCAACAGGCCTTGCCGGCCGGCCAGCGGGGTTGTGATCTCTGTTGCTGACGCTTGAGTCAATTTGGCAGGAGAGTGAAAACAGGGGTCACTATACTCCCTGCAGGAATAGCAGAAGGACGTGCGGGATGGAGAGTTCATTTGGCGAAAAAGTGCAGAACGTGCACGCCACGCTCAGGCAGCGGTTTGACAAGTTGAGCCGGGTTGCGGTCGCCATCTATGACCAGCAGACGGACAAGCTCAAGACCTTTGCCCACAGCACGGAGGGGGGCTCGCCGCTGTTGCAGTACGAGGTGAAGCTGAGCGAGGTGCCCTCCCTGCGCTATCTGGCCGAGCGCCAGCAACCCAGGGTGCTCGATACTCTGGGCTCGCTGCAAGGGTCCCCCGCCGAGCACAGCCGCAAGCTGCTGGCGGCCGGCTATGAGTCGAGTTACACCGAGCCGCTGCTGTTCAACAGCCGGCTGTTCGGTTTTCTGTTTTGTGATGCCAGGGAGCCCGGCTATTTCGATGCGGCCATTCGCGGTGAACTGGCGGCCTATGCCCAGATCCTGGCAGCCATCATTGCTGTTGAGTTTTTCTCGATCCAGACCCTGAACGGGGCGCTGACCACGGCGCGGGAGTTCAGCCGCTACCGGGACGAGGAGACCGCCAACCATCTGCACCGCATGTCGGGCTATTCGCGGCTCATCGCCCGCGAGGTGGCAGCCCATTACCCCCTCAACGATGAGGAGGTGGAGTTCATCCATCTCTTCTCCGAGCTGCACGACATCGGCAAGATTGCGGTGCCGGACGCCATCCTGCTCAAACCGGGCAAGCTGACCCCGGAGGAGTACGCGGTGATGAAGATCCACCCGCTTAAGGGACGGGAGATGATCGCCCTGATGATCAAGGAGTTTGGTCTGGACGGCATCCATCACACCGACATGCTCAAGAACATCATTGCCTACCATCATGAGCGTTTCGACGGCCAGGGCTATCCGGAGGGGCTGGCAGGGCAGGCGATCCCGCTGGAGGCCCGCATCGTCACGGTGGCGGATGTGTTCGACGCGCTCACCAGCGAGCGTCCCTACAAGCAGGCCTGGCCGTTCGAGACGGCCTTCGAGTACCTCAAGACCCATGCCGGCAGCCAGTTCGACCCCGTCTGCGTCGCGGCGGCGCTGCGCAGCAAGGAGGCGTTTCGCGCCATCTATCAGCAGTATCGGGATCCGGCCATAACGTGACCTCTCGTTCACGCTCTCGGTGCTAGGGTTGGCTTGCCTGCCGCGGGGAATGTCTGGGGGCGGGCTCTGCAATTTGATAGAGATGCTCGGAGCAAGCGCTTGCGCAGCCACAAGGCCGGTCGCTATTGCCCAGGCGCTCTGCCGCTAGCCCGGTTTGGCGCCACCAGAGCAGGGCACTCATGGCCAGGATCAATGCGAAGGCGGCCAGCATGCTCAGCAGCAGGTGTGACATGGTTTGTCCCCTTGCTGATGATTGCAGCCGCACTGCTCTGCCTGGTGACAACCACTTTCCCCACCGATCTGTTCCCCCTTGCGGCCGTTGCAGGATGGCCGGATCCCCTTGATATGACTCCCGGCCTTGCTGGCCTTGCGGCGTGACGGACTGCCCTGGCTGGCGTCGGTCAGCGGCTGAAGGTGGGCAGCAGACAGATCAAGGTGTGCCGAGCGGTACTGCCATACCGATATCCCGGCATCGAGCAGTCGGCCCAGCATGTGCTCACCGATGTTTCGTACCAGCACCTGAGTGACGGCATGGGCCTGTAGCGTCGCCAGCAGGGCCTGTTTGCCACGGCAACCCTCGCCGTTGGCCGGGTTGGACATGGTCGCGAGCACCTCGCCGGCTGGACTGACAATCTGCAGTTGCTCAGCCCGGCTGACGTGGGCGGATGGCCGGCCCCGGCTCAACAGGATGGCATGGTTGCCTGGCACGGCTGTTGTATTCACGTTCTGGTTCATTGCGCGGTTTCTCCACCGGGTTGCGGGACGTCGGGTTGCATCAACAGGGCCTTACCTAAACTCAGGCACTCCACCACCTTGTAGCGGGCGCGCTTGAGGGTATTGGCCAAGGTCTGGCGAGAAACGCCCATGAGTCGGGCGGCCTCCTGTTGCTGCATGCCCTCCAGATCCACCAGGCGCAACGCCTCAAACTCATCGGCGGCGAGGGCCACCTGCTCCAGTTCATGCATGGGGACACCATTGGGCTTGAAGCAGCTGTTGGCGGGGCGCCCGCAAATACGACGGGCTATTTTCGGTCTCGGCATAACGACTCCTAATTTGCATATGCCACATATACGCCGCATAAATGGCATATGCAAATTAAAGAAAAATGTAATTGAAAGGCATGATCTTGTTGAGATGGAGGTTGCGGCTTCACGAGCAGAGTTGGCGGCAACCTGATCATTTCAATGGTTCTTGTATAGTTGAAATGAAGGCGCATCCAACGAGAGACAAACATGAACAAAGAGACGGCCACCAAGGTCTTTGAATCGCTGGCATCCGGGATCCGGCTCGATGTGTGGCGGCTGCTGGTCAAGGCGGGGCTGGATGGGCGGGTCGCGGGCGAGCTGGCCGGCGAGCTCGACATCGCCCCCAACACCCTGTCGTTTCATCTCAAGGCGATGCTCAATGCCGGCCTCTTGTCGGTGGAGCAGGAGGGGCGCTTCCTGCGCTACCGCGCCAATATCCCCTTGATGCTGGATCTTATTGGCTATCTCACCGAGGAGTGCTGCGCCGGCCATCCGGAGGCGTGCGGCATGATGCGCGCCGAGTCCACTTGCTCACCCCATGTGCTGCCTGCGCAGCCCTGCTGCCACAAGGAGTAATGCCATGTCAGTCATTCAGATTTTCGACCCTGCCCTCTGCTGCGTCAGCGGCGTCTGCGGCACCGAGGTCGATCAGTCCCTGGTCACCTTTGCCGCCGATCTGGCCTGGGCCAGGGAGCAGGGCGTTGCCATCGAGCGTTTCAATCTGGCCCAGCAGCCGCTGCAGTTTGCCGAAACACCTGCGGTCAGCGCCTTTCTGACCCACGCCGGGGAGGAGGGGCTGCCGCTGGTGCTGGTGGAGGGTCAGGTGGTGCTAACCGGCCGCTATCCGAGCCGTGGCGAGCTGGCCCGCTATGCCGGCCTGCCCGCGCCGCAGGCCACCATCAAGGGCATAGTGAAAGCGGGCTGCCGTCCTGGCAGTGATTGCTGCTAAGGCATTGATATTCAAAACTATGTCGTAACGGGAGAGGCTATGTATCACTTTCTGACCAATCCGCCGCCGTTTCTCTTCTTCACCGGCAAGGGCGGGGTGGGCAAGACCTCGCTGGCCTGCGCCAGTGCGGTGGCCCTCTGTGACGCCGGCAGGCGGGTGCTGCTGGTGAGCACGGATCCCGCCTCCAACGTGGGGCAGGTGTTTGCCACCGATATCGGCAATCGCATCACCGCCATCGCCGCTGTGCCCGGTTTGTCGGCGCTGGAGATAGATCCCCCGGCGGCGGCCAAAGCCTATCGGGAGCGGATCGTCGGACCGGTGCGCGGCAAGTTGCCCGAGCGCGTGGTGCGCAGCATCGAAGAGCAGCTCTCCGGCGCCTGCACCACCGAGATCGCCGCCTTTGACGAGTTCACCGCCCTGCTCACCGACCCGGCACTGCGCTCGGAGTACGACCATATCCTCTTCGACACCGCCCCCACCGGCCATACCATCCGCCTGCTGCAACTGCCGGGTGCCTGGAGCGAATTTCTGGCGCAGGGCAAGGGGGATGCCTCCTGCCTGGGCCCGTTGGCGGGGCTGGAGAAACAGCGCAGCCAGTATGCCGAGGCCGTCGCGGCGCTGGCCGACGGCGCTCGCACCCGGCTGGTGCTGGTAGCGCGCGCCCAGCACTCCACCCTGCGGGAAGTGGCCCGCACCCACGAGGAGCTGGCCGCCATCGGCCTGGCGAACCAGCAGCTGGTGATCAACGGCCTCTTCCCCGTGGCGGCCATCGCCGGTGACACGCTGGCGCAGGCCATCTGGCGGCGTGAGCAGCAGGCCCTCACCGACATGTCGCAGGGGATAAAGGGGCTGACCCGGGATCAGGTGCCGCTGCTGGCCACCAATCTGGTGGGGCTCGACAGTTTGCGCCAGCTGCTGCAACCACAGGATGCTGGTGGGCAGGCACCACTGGCAACGTCAGCTCATCTGCCGGCCCAGCCCGAGTTGAGTTCGCTGGTGGACGAGCTGGCCGCCGACGGTCACGGCCTCATCATGCTGATGGGCAAGGGTGGGGTGGGTAAAACCACCCTGGCCGCTGCGGTAGCGGTGGAGTTGGCAAGCCGCGGCCTGCCGGTGCACCTCACCACCTCGGATCCGGCCGCGCACCTCGGCGAGACGCTGGCAGGCAGCCTGCCCCATCTCGAGGTGAGCCGCATCGACCCCCGCGCCGAGACCGATCGCTATCGCGCCCAGGTGTTGGCCAGCAAGGGGGCGGCGCTGGACGAGCAGGGGCGGGCACTGCTGGAGGAGGACTTGCGCTCCCCCTGTACCGAGGAGATCGCCGTGTTTCAGGCCTTCTCGCGCATCATCCGCGAGGCGGGCAAGCGCTTCGTGGTGATGGATACCGCCCCCACCGGCCACACCCTGCTGCTGCTCGACGCCACCGGCGCCTACCACAGGGAGATCGCCCGCCAGATGGGGAACAAGGGGCTGCACTTCACCACCCCCATGATGCAGTTGCAGGATCCCAAACAGACCAAGGTGCTGATCGTCACCCTGCCCGAGCCCACCCCGGTACAGGAGGCGGCCAATCTGCAGGCCGATCTGCGCCGCGCCGGCATCGAGCCCTGGGCCTGGCTCATCAACCACAGTCTGCAGCAAGCCGCGGTCAGATCCCCGCTGCTGCAGCTGCGGGCCGAGCGCCAGTTGCCCCATGTCGAGGCGGTCGAGCGGCAGCACGCCAGCCGCTACGCCGTGGTGCCTCTGCTCGCCGAGGAGCCGGTGGGGGCGGATGCCCTGCGCCACCTCTGTCAGCACCACTGAGCAGTCAGCATCACTGAACAAGGGCCCCGGCCGCGTGGCCGGGGCTGATGAACATTTGTCGTTAACGAAAGAGATGCGGGATGTTCGCATCGGGAGTCGTCATGTCTGCAACCTGTGATGCCAAGAGCCAACCGGCGATTGGTTTTTTTGAACGTTACCTCACTGCCTGGGTGGCCCTCTGCATTTTGGTGGGGATTGGGCTCGGGCAGGGCCTGCCGGATCTCTTCAAGGCCATCGGTGCCATGGAGGTGGCCAGGGTCAACCTGCCGGTGGGGCTGCTTATCTGGGTGATGATCATCCCCATGCTGCTCAAGATAGACTTCGGCGCCCTGCACCAGGTGAAGGGACACCTCAAGGGGATTGGGGTTACCCTCTTCATCAACTGGCTGGTCAAGCCCTTCTCCATGGCCTTCCTTGGCTGGCTCTTCATCCGGGTGCTGTTTGCCGACTGGCTGCCGGCGGATCAGCTAGACAGCTATGTGGCGGGGCTGATCCTGCTGGCGGCCGCCCCCTGCACCGCCATGGTGTTTGTCTGGAGCCGCCTCACCAACGGCGATCCCTACTTCACCCTGTCGCAGGTGGCGGTGAACGACCTCATCATGGTGTTTGCCTTCGCTCCGCTGGTGGCCCTGCTGCTCGGGGTCTCCAGCATAGTGGTGCCCTGGGATACCCTGCTCACCTCTGTGGTGCTCTATATCGTCATTCCCGTCATCATCGCCCAACTGTTGCGCAAGGCTTTGCTGAAAAAGGGGCAGGTCCATTTTGACGGCGTCATGACCCGCATCCAGCCCTGGTCGGTGGCGGCCCTGTTGCTCACCCTGGTGCTGCTGTTCGCCTTCCAGGGCAACGCCATTATCGAGCAGCCGCTGGTCATCGCCCTGTTGGCGGTGCCGATCCTGATCCAGGTGCTGTTCAACTCGGGGCTCGCTTACTGGCTCAACCGCAAGGTGGGGGAGCAGCACTCGGTGGCCTGTCCCTCCGCCCTCATCGGCGCCTCCAACTTCTTCGAGCTGGCGGTAGCCGCCGCCATCAGCCTGTTCGGCTTTCACTCTGGCGCCGCGCTCGCCACCGTGGTCGGGGTGCTGATCGAGGTGCCGGTCATGCTGCTGGTGGTGCGCATCGTCAACGCCAGCAAACCCTGGTACGAAGCGGGGCTAAGCCGTTAACAGATGGCCGCTAACCCTTTTTACCTACTGTTTTTATTCACTTAAGCCATGAGAGAGATGCCAATGAGTGCAATCACCATCTATCACAATCCAGAGTGCGGCACCTCCCGCAACACCCTCGAGCTTATTCGCAACAGCGGCGTCGAGCCGACCGTCATCCACTATCTGGAGACGCCCCCTTCCCGTGACCAGCTGGTGGCGCTGATCGCCGCTATGGGGATGCCGGTGCGCGAGCTGCTGCGCAAGAACGTGCCTCCCTACGAGGCACTGGGGCTGGCGGAAGATCGCTTCAGCGATGACGCACTGATCGACGCCATGCTGGCCCACCCGATCCTCATCAACCGTCCCATCGTCGTGACGCCCCTTGGCACTAGGCTGTGCCGCCCCTCGGAAGTGGTGCTCGATATATTGCCCGATCAGCAAAAAGGGGCCTTCGCCAAGGAAGATGGTGAGCAGGTGGTGGACGAGCACGGCAAGCGGCTGCGCTGACAGGGCGCGGGGCCGGGCGTAATCGGCTGACCCGGAGGGTGCAGATGCACTTACCGGGTGGGCGCCGGATCTGCTACTGTGACCCTCGACTCATCACAGCGGGGGAAACAGCATGAAGATTCGATTCCTGGTGATAGCCACGGCTCTGGCACTGACCTCGGCCCCCAGCCTGGCCGACTGGGCCAAGGTGAAGGCGGCCGCGACCGAGCTTGGCAACGCAGTGAGCGACACCAGCAAGGAGGCGTGGCAGAGCGTCACCGATTTCTCCAAGGCGACCTGGGCCTCGGTCTCCCAGTGGGGAGAGGAGGCGTTCAATACCGCCGGCGCCTGGACTGACAAGAGCGTGGCCACCGGCAAGGAGTGGCTGGCGGTGGCCGACAAGAAGCTAGACGAGATGCTGGAGCCCAAGACGGCGGACGAGGCGCGCCTCGCCCTCAATACCATGGCCGACACCGCCCTGGTGCGGCTGTTCAACGAACAGCCCTCGGCCAAGCTGTTGTTTGACAAGGCGTACGGCTATGCGGTGTTCGACTCGCGCAAGTTTTCCCTGATGCTGCATACCAACCTGGGTGCCGGGGTGGCCGTCAACCGTACCACCGGCAAGCACACCTACATGAAGATGTTCGGCGCCGGGCTCGCGGCCGGGCTGGGCGGCAAGTTCTATCAGCAGGTGATCCTGTTTGAGGACAAGGCCAGGTTCGATGCCTTCGTCAGCCAGGGCTGGGAGGCGACCTCCGAGGTGGGTGCCGTGGCGGGCAAGGAGAGCGCCGAGTTGACCGCCAAATACAACGGCGGCATGGCCATCTACCAGATCGGCGAGAAGGGACTGCTGCTGGACGCCAATATCTCGGGCTCCAAGTACTGGGTGGACAAGGATCTGACCCGCTGATTGAGCAGAGGGTGAGCCCCCGCCAGTTTTTCTTCACACAGCGCGGATTGCCGTCTGTTTAATTGGTGCGAATTACAGTAAAAAGAGGGCCTTCGGCCCTCTTTTTCATGGGCGCAGCCAGGTTCGTCAGCAAGACAAGGAGAGTGGCATGACACAAGCATCAGCACAGGACGGGGCGGACGGAGCTCTGCGTCGGGAGTGGGACAAGCAGAGCATCTATCTGCGCCTGCAGGAGGGGATCCCCACGGCCTTCTGGGTCAGCGGGGATCTGGTCTCCCCCCTCGAGCCCGGCGCCGAGGGGGCTGCATACCAGGGCCACTTCGGTTGGGGGCGTGCCGACGAGGCGACCATGGCCCTGGCGCAGGCCATCGTCGCCAGGCTGGTGGCGGTAGGACTGGTTCCCCCCGAGCTGGCGGCGAGCCGCGCGAGCTACCTCCATGACGAGGTGCTGAGCAAGCTGCCCGCCGGGGAGCACTACGATCTCCACCTGAGCTATCTGAGGCTGCTGCTGGGGGAGGGGGCCGTGCCGCGCCCCTGAGGGGCCGGCTCATCATCTGGCGACCACAAGAACCCCAGCTTCGAGGGCACTTCTCCCTAATTGGCACTCTTATTGCTTGGAGCCTGTCAGTGTCAATGATTTGTCTGGGGATGAAATATGGAAATCAGTGCAAGCAGCCTGATGCAAGAGATGCAGGCCCTCAAGGTGGAAGCCGGCGCCACGCCGCTCACCCAGCCTAGCCGTCAGGTCAGCTCCGATTTTGGTCAACTGCTGCAGCAGGCCCTTGGCAACGTCAACGAGCTGCAAGGGGCCGCCAACGATCTGCGCACCCGTTTCGACATGGGCGACAACTCGGTCGACCTGTCCGAAGTGATGATCGCCGGACAAAAATCCTCCATCGCCTTCGAAGCGACGGTGCAGGTGCGCAACAAGATGGTCGATGCCTATAAGACCATCATGAACATGCCGGTGTAACTCAGGCCCATGGCGACTGAGCATCATGAACATGTCAGCAATAAGGACATAAATCGTGGCTACTGATCAAAACGGCGAACTGCTGATGAACGATGAGGGCACCGCCGCCCTCGATGAGAATGAGCAGAAGAGTTCAGCACTCGGCTTTCTGTCCAACACGGATGTGCTGCGCCAGATCACCCTGATCCTGGGGCTGGCCATCTGTCTGGCCATCGCCGTTTTCATCCTGTTGTGGGGCAAGGAGCCGGACATGCGTCCCCTTGGCACCTACACCACCCAGGAGCTGGTCAAGACCCTCGACTTCCTCGATCAGCAGAAGATCCCCTATCAGGTGGATGGCAAGAGCGTGCTGGTCAATGCCGAAAACTTCTCCAACATCCGGCTGGCGCTGACCCGTGCCGGTCTGGCCAACGCCACTGACGCCAGCACCGACGGGGAAGACATCCTGCTCAAGGACTCCAGCTTCGGCGTCAGCCAGCGGATGGAGAGCGAACGCCTCAAGCTGAGCCGCGAGCGCCAGCTGGCCAGCGCCATCGAACAGTTCCAGAACGTGGCCAAGGCCCAGGTGCTGCTGGCCATTCCGAAAGACAACGTGTTTGCCCGCAACGAACGCAAGCCCAGCGCCACCGTGGTGCTGAGCCTCAAGGGCAATGCCCTCGGTCAGGGGGAAGTGGACTCCATCGTCGACATGGTCGCCTCCGCCGTGCACGGTCTGGAGCCGACCCGCGTCACCGTGACCGACCAGAACGGCCGCCTGCTCAACTCCGGCTCCCAGGATCCCGTCTCTGCCCAGACTCGCAAGGAGTTTGCGATGCAGCAGAAGCAGGAGCTGGAATACAAACAAAAAATTGACGCCATCCTGATCCCGGTGCTCGGCGCCGACAATTATACGGCGGAGGTCGACCTTTCCCTCGACTTCTCCCAGCAGGAGCAGACCCGCAAGACCTACAACCCGGACCTGCCGGCGGTGCGCTCCGAAATGACCATGGAAGAGAACAGCGCCAACGGCAGCAACGGCGGCGTGCCCGGCGCGCTCTCCAACCAGCCGCCCGCCGCCTCCAACATTCCGCAGCAGGCGACCGGCCCCAACGCCGAAACCACCGCCTCCAGCTCCGGCCGCTCCCGCAAGGAGGCGACCCGCAACTTCGAACTGGATACCACCGTCAGCCATATCCGGCGCCAGATGGGTGGCATTCGCCGCATGACCGTCTCGGTAGCGGTGGACTACAAGTCGGCCACTGCCGCCGATGGCAAGGTGAGCCGCGAGCCGCGCACCCAGGCCGAACTCGATACCCTGCGTCGTCTGCTGAGCGGCGGCCTTGGCTTTGATGTGACCCGTGGTGATACTCTGGAGGTGGTCGCCATCCCGTTCAACCGGCCCGAGCTTGAAAACGTGGCCGAGGCGCCGCTCTACGAGCAGCCCTGGTTCTGGCGCGCGGTGCGCATCGCCGCCTCCGTGCTGGTCATCATAGTGCTGATCGTCACCGTGGTGCGCCCCATGCTCAAGCGCCTGCTCTATCCGGATGCCAAGCCGGAAGGGGAACTGGATTTCGACAACCACACCGTGCTGGGTGGGGATGACGAGCTCAGTCTGCTGGCGGCTCAGGCCGAAGCCGAGCCGGTGTTCGGGGTACGTGACGGCCATCTGAAACTGCCGGATCTGCACCGTGACGAAGACTTGCTCAAGGCGGTACGTGCCCTGGTGGCGAACGAACCGGATCTGGCCGCACAGGTCATTAAAGAATGGGTAGCGAACAAAGATGGCTGACGAAAACAAGACACAGGTCACCGGCAATGACATCACCGACAGTCAGCGCCAGATCCTGGATCAGATGAGCGGCATGGAGATGGCGGCGGTATTGATGCTGAGCCTCAACGAAGAGGACGCCGCCCAGATCTTCCGCCATCTCGAGCCCAAGCAGGTGCAGCGGCTCGGCATGTCGATGGCCTCGATGTCGGATTTCAGTCACGACCGGGTGGCGGCAGTCCACCGTCAATTCATCGACGACATCCAGAAGTACACCAACATCGGTATCGGCAGCGAAGACTTCGTGCGCAAGGCGCTGGTAGCAGCCCTTGGCGAGGACAAGGCCAGCAACCTGGTGGACCAGATCATCCTGGGGTCCGGTGCCCGCGGCCTCGACTCCCTCAAGTGGATGGATGCCCGCCAGGTGGCCAGCATCATCCAGAACGAACACCCGCAGATCCAGACCATCGTCCTCTCTTATCTGGAGCCGGAGCAGTCGGCCGAGATCCTGAGCCAGTTCCCGGAGCAGGTGCGCCTGGATCTGGTGATGCGCATCGCCAACCTGGAAGAGGTACAACCGGCGGCACTGCAAGAGCTCAACGACATCATGGAGAAACAGTTCGCCGGTGCGGCGGGTGCCCAGGCAGCCAAGATGGGCGGCCTGAAGGCGGCGGCCAACATCATGAACTACCTCGACACCAACATCGAGGGTCAGCTGATGGACTCCATCCGCGAGTCGGACGAGGAGATGAGCCAGCAGATCCAGGACTTGATGTTCGTGTTCGAGAACCTCATCGACGTGGACGATCGCGGCATCCAGACCATGCTGCGGGAAGTGCCTGGCGATCTGTTGCAGCGGGCCCTCAAGGGCTCCGACGACCAGATGCGCGAGAAGATTTTCAAGAACATGTCCAAGCGGGCCGCCGAGATGCTGGCAGACGATCTGGAGGCCATGGGGCCGATCCGGGTCTCCGAAGTGGAAGCCGCCCAGAAGGAGATCCTCTCCATCGCCCGTCGTCTGGCGGATGCCGGCGAGATCATGCTGGGTGCCGGTGGCGGCGAGGAGTTCCTCTGATGAACGCTCGTTTCGACGTGCATAGCATTCCCGGCAGCGTGATGATGAGGAGTGCGGCAGCCAGATGAACAACAACAAACTGCGCGGCTATGTCAGACCCGACGGGGACGAGAGCCAGGTTCAGACCTGGGGCTGGCCTGAGATGGAGGTCGAGGCCGAGGTCGAGACCAATGCCCTCGGGCTGACCCCGGACTGGTATCGGCAGGAGGAAGAGGTGCCGGTCGAAGAGCCGGCCGAGGAGCCGGCCCCCAGCATCACCGCCGAGGAGCTGGAAGCCATTCGCTAGGCCGCCTGGGAAGAGGGGATGGCCGAGGGGCGTGAAGCCGGTTACGCCAAGGGGCTCGAGGAGGGCAAGCTGGAAGGCTTGCAGCAGGGCCATGCCGCCGGACTGGAGCAGGGCAAGGAGGAGGGGCTGGCTCTCGGCCGCGAACTGGTGGAGCAGCAGATGAGCCACTGGCAGGGGCTGATCGATCGCCTCGCCAACCCGCTCAAGGAGCTGGACAGCGCGGTGGAGCAGCAGCTCATCGCGCTGGTGATGCAGCTGGCCCGCGCCCTCATCCGTCACGAAGCCGAGACCTCGCCCAGGCTGCTGCTCGAAGCGCTCAAGCAGGGGCTGGCGCTGCTGCCCGCCGCCGAGCTGGGGGTCACCCTGATGCTGCATCCGGACGATCTGGCCCGGGTCGAGCAGGCGTTTGGCGCCGAGGAGTGCGCCAAGCGCCACTGGCGACTGCAAAGCGATCCCACCCTCTCCCCCGGCGATCTGCAACTGGCCACCGAGCTTTCCAGCATCGATCTGACCCTCTCGGGGCGCATCGATCAGCTGCTGCGCAACTTTCTGCGGGACAATGCATCGCAGGATGGCCGCGGCTAGCGGCCCGGCCTGCTTGCCCCGTCTATTTTTCAACGCATCCAACACCAGCTTTCAGGAGGCCGGATGAGCGGCTCGTTACTCAATCGGTTGCAGGGGTATCGGGTTCGCGATATCGCCCCCAAACCCCCGGTGGCCGGCAAGCTCACCCGGGTGGTGGGCTTGACCCTGGAGGCCATCGGCTGCCGCGCCGCCATCGGGGCACTCTGTCGCATCGATACCCAGGACGGTTCGCTTGAGGCCGAAGTGGTCGGCTTCTCCGGCGATCGCCTGTTTCTGATGCCGAGCGAACAGCTCAAGGGGGTCATTCCCGGCGCCCGGGTGGTGCCCATCACCGAGGAGCACGGCATTCCGGTCGGCATGAACCTGCTGGGCCGGGTCATCGACGGCATCGGCCAGCCGCTGGACGGGCTCGGTCCCATCCTCTCTTCCCAGACTGTGCAGTTTGCCCAGCACCGCATCAACCCGCTCTCCCGCCGCCCGATCCATCAGCCGATGGACGTGGGGGTGCGTGCCATCAACGCCGTGCTGACCGTGGGGCAGGGCCAGCGGATGGGGCTGTTCGCCGGCTCCGGCGTCGGCAAATCCGTGCTGCTCGGCATGATGACCCGCGGCTCGGTGGCCGACGTGGTGGTGGTGGGGCTCATCGGTGAACGGGGCCGCGAGGTGAAGGAGTTCATCGAGGAGATCCTGGGGGAGGAGGGGCGCGAGCGTGCCGTGGTGGTGGCGGCGCCGGCCGATGCCTCACCGCTGATGCGGCTCAAGGGGTGTGAAACGGCGCTGGCCATCGCCGAGTACTTCCGCGATCAGGGGCTCAACGTGCTGCTGCTGATGGACTCGCTCACCCGTTACGCCCAGGCCCAGCGCGAGATCGCCCTGGCGGTGGGCGAGCCGCCGGCCACCAAGGGGTATCCCCCCTCGGTGTTCGCCAAATTGCCGGCGCTGGTGGAGCGTGCCGGCAACGGCAGCGACGGCCAGGGCTCGATCACGGCGTTTTTCACCGTGCTGACGGAGGGGGACGATCTGCAGGATCCCATCGCCGACGCGGCGCGGGCCATCCTCGACGGCCACATAGTGCTGTCGCGCGAGCTGGCCGACTCCGGCCACTACCCGGCCATCGACATCGAGAAGTCCATCAGCCGGGTCATGCCCATGGTGACCTCGCCGGAGCACATGGAGCTGGCGCGTACCCTCAAGCAGTTCTACTCCCTCTACCAGCAGAACCGGGATCTCATCACCATCGGTGCCTACAGCCAGGGCTCCGACCCCCGCATCGACCGGGCCATCATTCAAAAACCCTATCTGGATCAGTTCTTGCAGCAGGGGATGCGCGAGGTCATTCACTACGATGCCGGCCTGCAGGCCCTGCAGCTGGTGGCCATGCCGCTGATGCGTTGACGAGAAGATGAAGGGGAGGCGTGACCATGAGTAAAGGCTTGATGATGTTGTCGGAGCGGCTGGTAGAGGCCGAGCAGCAGGCCGCGCTGGCGCTGGCCAAGGCCCAGCAGGATCTGAAAATCTTCCTGGAGCAGCAGGATGCGCTCAACCAGTACCGCCAGATCTACCACCAGCAGTGGACCGACCGCGGCCTGCAGGGGATCGGTGCCCAGCAGAACAGCCAGTATCACGCCTTCATCAACAAGCTCGAGCAGGCGGCGACCCAGCAGTACGAAGGGGTGCTGCAGGTACGCCAGGCGCTGGAGCTGCGCCGTGAAGAGTGGCTGGCCGCCCAGCAGCGGCGCAAGGCGGTGGAGCTGCTGCTGGCCAAGCAGGCGGGGCGCGAGCAGCTTAAAGCCCAGCGCCAGGAGCAGAAGATGCTGGATGAGTACGCCACGCTTCGCCGTTTCCACCATTCTGGCCTGTAACTTGCCTTCTTCTTGCCATCCCGTGTGCGCCTCACTCCCTCTGGGGAGCTGAGGAGAAACCCGAAGCCGAATGCCGTCAGGAATCTTCACCATGATGCAGACACTGTTAACCAATTCTTCCGCCGCACCGACAGCCGCCGCTGCCGACAAGAGTGCGGTGTTGACGGCGAGTCAGGATGGTAGCGAAGGAGCCATGCAGAGCGACGGCAAGGGCGGCTTTTCCGAGGTGATGAACCGGGTGCAGCAGGCCGGCAAGGGCAATGCCAAAGCCGATGGCCATGTTGCCAACGCTGATGGCAAGGCCGGGTCGTGGCCTGGCACCGGGCCGGAGCGTGCCGGTGCAGTGGAGAGCGACAAGCCGCTGCAGAACGCCAAGGGCGAGGCTGCCAAATCTTTGGCGAATGAAGCCGAAGAGGCCGCTGGCGCCGACGACAAGCCACAGAAGGGGAGCGATCCCGACCCCGCCCTCGCCCCCAACGACTTCCTGCAGCGTCTGCAGGATGCCCTCAAACAGGACACCTCCCTGGTCGCCCCGGCGGCCATCACGCTGGTCGCCAGCGCACCCGTGGTCGAGACGGACGGCAAGATGTTGCCGCCGGATGACGCGCAGGCTGCGTCGGCCGAAACATCGACCACCCTCACCGAGCCGCTCGCCGGCAGCGGCGACAAGCAGGGGACGACGACCGCTGCCGCCGCGCTGGCCCGTCAGGCTGCCAGCTTGCTCACGGGCGAAACCAGTGCACCGGTTGATGCGAAAGCCACGCAGCCGGATGCCGTCGTGACGGATGACGCCGCCCTGGCGGCTCAGTTGCAGGAGGCCGGGAAAGAGGGAAGTGACAAGGAGAGCGGCGCCGGTAGCGCCAATGCCGACCAGCATGCCGATAAAAATGGCAAAGATACCAAGGGGAGCAAAAGCGCGCTCTCCGCCGCCGAGCGGGCAGCCTTGCAGAGCAAGGTGCCAGCCGCTGCTGCGGTAAGCGGACAGGATAAGGAGAACGCCCAAATCCAGGTGGAGGGTGCAGACAAGGGGGCCAAGCCTGTGGTGCCGCCCATGGCCGGCAAGGATGAGCCTGCCAGGCCTTCCCCGCTGCAGACCACCCACAACACAGTGGCCGCACAGCCGGGCGCCGCCATGGCGTTTGCCGAGGGGATGAGCCGGGCCGATAGCGAGGCGAACCTGACCTCTGAAAAGGCGCAGCCGCAGAGCGTTGCCGAGGGGGATGGCCACTCCAAACCCGCGACGGCGGCCAAGACGGAGAGCCAGCCCGCGCCTGCAGCCGGCAGCACGCCGGCGCCGGCCGCCACCCCGAGCGAACCCGTGCTGGTGGCGCCGCAGCAGGTGCTGGCCAGCAGTGAACCCCAGGGCCCGCAAGCCTCCCTGGCCAGCCTGTCGGCCGGACTCAAGCAGATGGAAGCCACCGAGCGCAGCGACAGCGCCAGAGGCAGAAGCGAGGTCAAGGTTGACCTGAAACAGAAGACGGCAGAGCTGGTTCGCGGTACCAGCCAGGGCAGCAGTGAGACGACCGCCACCCCGGAGAGCAGCCACAGTCAGCAGGTCCAGCAGAACAGCCAGCCCCAAGCGGTCGGTCATGACAACCGGCCTGCCACCGCCGAGCTGGCCGCGCGGCGGGATCCCGCCAATCTGCCCCACCTCAAGCTGGCCGACCCGGAGGCGCCGGCCCAGCTGCACCAGAAGGTGAACCTGATGCTGGCGGACAAGCTGCAGCAGGCGGAGATCCAGCTCGACCCGCTCGGGCTTGGCAAGATGAAGATCCAGATCCAGATAGACTCCTCCAACCAGGCCAACGTGCACTTCGTGGTCCAGCACGGCCAGACCCGGGAAATGCTGGAGCAGGCCATGCCCCGGCTGCGTGATATGCTGGCAGGGCAGGGCATCCAGCTTGGCCAGACCCAGGTGCAGCAACAGCCGCAACAGCAGTCACAGGGGCAGTCGGGCTTCTCCGGTCAGGGCCAGCAGGGACAAAAAGGCAGCGGATCTTTTGCCGAAACAGGCCAAACTGAGGCAGAGGTCACGGGCGCCGGCATGAGTTTGTCGAGGGAATCGACAAACGACCGCGGAATTGATTTCTATGCTTGATGCCGGCCCGAGTAAGTTTATGATATCGAACAAGTTTGAGACTAGGGTGGACAAGGGATGGCAGACGATAACGAACTGACGCTGAAAGATCCGGCGGCAGGCAAGAAAAAGAAGCTGATCATGATTATCGCCCTGGCCGTGATTGTGCTGGGGGGCGGTGGTGCCGGTGCCTGGTTCATGCTGGCCGGCGGCGACAAGCCGGCGGCCGAAGCCGCAGGGGAGGGCAAGGATGCCAAGCCCAAGGAGGCGGCGCCCCAGCCCTCGCTCTACGTGGGCATGCCGCGCCCCTTTGTGTTCAACGTCTCCGGCGGTCAGCGCGACCGGCTGGTGCAAATCAAGATCCAGCTGATGGTGCGCGGTACCGCTGACGAAACGCTGGCCAAGCAGAATATCCCCCTCATCGAAGGCACCCTGCTGCGGGTCTTCAGTGCGGCCACCAGCGAGCAGCTGATGACCTTCGAGGGTAAAGAGAAGCTGCGCAAGGATTCACTGGAAGAGTGCCGTCGGGTGCTCAATGACCTGGTCTCTTCCCCCGTTATCGAACAAGTGCTGTTTACCGGCTTTGTCATGCAATAAGGGTGAAGCGTGAGCGATCTGTTAAGTCAGGACGAAATTGATGCCCTCTTGCACGGGGTCGATGATGTCGAAGAGGAGGAGATAGGCGCGGCGGGGGATCCCGGCGTCGCCCAGTTTGACTTCTCCTCCCAGGACCGCATCGTCCGTGGTCGCATGCCGACCCTGGAGCTGGTGAACGAGCGTTTCGCCCGCCACATGCGGATCAGCCTGTTCAACATGATGCGCCGCACTGCCGAGGTCTCCATCAACGGCGTGCAGATGCTGAAATTCGGCGAATACGTCCACACCCTGTTCGTGCCGACCAGTCTCAACATGGTACGTTTCCGCCCCCTCAAGGGGACGGCGCTCATCACCATGGAGGCGCGGCTGGTCTTCATCCTGGTGGAGAACTTCTTCGGTGGTGACGGCCGCTACCACGCCAAGATCGAGGGGCGCGAGTTCACCCCCACCGAGCGACGCATTATCCAGATGCTGCTCAAGCTGGTGTTCGAGGACTACAAGGATGCCTGGGCGCCGGTGATGGACGTGGGCTTCGAGTACCTCGACTCCGAGGTGAACCCGGCCATGGCCAACATCGTCAGCCCCACCGAGGTGATCGTGGTGAGTTCGTTCCACATCGAGCTGGACGGCGGCGGTGGCGACTTCCACGTGGCCATGCCCTACTCCATGCTGGAACCGATCCGCGAGCTGCTGGATGCCGGTGTGCAGAGCGACAAGGGCGACACCGACGTGCGCTGGAGCAAGGCGCTGCGTGACGAGATCATGGACGTCAAGGTGGAGCTGCGGGCCAAGTTGCTGGAGACCGAGCTCACCCTGCGCGAGCTGATGGAGCTGCAGCCTGGCGACATCATCCCGGTGGAGATGCCGGAGAACCTGCTGGTGTTCGTGGAGGACTTGCCCACCTTCCACGCCAAGATGGGTCGGACCAAGGACAATGTGGCGCTCAAGATCACCGACAAACTCAAACGCCCGGAAGGGGTCAAGACAGAGATGCATCTGGTGACCCGGGGCGGCGTACGCATCGATGGCGAGGCCGAGCTGGAAGAGCTCGAGCGCAGCATCGGAGACCAACAGCAATAAACGATGGCCTGCCTGGGCAGACCGTCACGAAAACAGCATAAGGAATTCAAGATGAGCGGAACTGAGGAAGAGGATCTGATGGCGGACGCCTGGGCTGCCGCGCTGGAAGAGCAGGTGACTGCCGAAGCCAAGCCCGCTCCTCTCGAGGAGCTCAAGGACGATGCCCCCATCAGTGCCGAGGAGCGGCGCAAGCTGGATACCATTCTGGATATCCCGGTCACCATCGCCATGGAGGTGGGCCGCAGCCAGATCAGCATTCGCAACCTGCTGCAGCTCAATCAGGGCTCGGTGGTGGAGCTGGATCGGGTGGCAGGCGAGCCGCTGGACGTGCTGGTCAACGGCACCCTGATCGCCCACGGCGAGGTGGTGGTGGTGAACGACAAGTTCGGTATCCGATTGACCGACGTCATCAGCCAAATCGAAAGGATCAAGAAGCTCAAATGATCCGCGTGTTCCCGTTACTGCTGTTATCCCTCCCTGCACTGGCTGAACCCGGTGCGGGCGCCAATCCGCCCAGCCTCACCTCCTGGCTGCTCTCCAGTCTGATGGTCATTGGCCTCATCCTGGTGCTCGGTTTCCTGCTCAAGAAAAGCAAGATTGCCACCGCCATGGGCGGCGGCCAGATGCGTGTCATCGCCAGCCTGCCGGTGGGCTACAAGGAGAAGCTGCTGGTGGTCAAGGTGGGCGAGCAGCAACTGCTGCTCGGGGTGACGCCGCAGCAGGTCAACTTTCTCTATCGCCTGGAAGAGCCGCTGGACGAGAGCCAGCCCCAGGCATTTTCCCAGCAGCTTGGCAAATTGATGGGCAAGCATGAAAAAAGCTAACGGCTCACGGCCGCACGGTGGGCTGCTGGTCGGCCTGTTATCCCTCCTGATCCTCTGCTCGCCGCTGGCGCTGGCCCAGGACGGCATGTCGGCGGTCACCATCAAGACCATGGCGGACGGCAGTCAGGAATACAGCCTGACCCTGCAGGTGCTGGCGCTGATGACGGCGCTCTCCTTTCTGCCGGCCATGGTCATCATGATGACCTCCTTCACCCGCATCATCATAGTGCTCGGCATCCTGCGCCAGGCCATCGGCCTACAGCAGAGCCCCTCCAACCAGGTGTTGATCGGCATCGCCCTCTTCATGTCGTTTTTCATCATGTCGCCGGTGCTGGATCGCATCAACAACGAGGCACTACAACCTTATCTGGCCGAAACCATTCAGGCCAAAGAGGCGCTGGAGCGGGCCGAACTGCCCATCCACCAGTTCATGCTGGCGCAGACCCGGATCAAGGATCTCAACACCTTCATGGAGATAGCGAACGTGCAGGTGGACAAGCCCGCCGACGTGCCGCTGCGGGTGCTGATCCCGGCGTTCGTCACCAGCGAGCTCAAGACCGCCTTCCAGATAGGCTTCATGCTGTTCCTGCCCTTCCTGGTGATAGATCTGGTGGTGGCCAGTATCCTGATGGCGATGGGGATGATGATGCTGTCGCCCATGCTGGTGTCGCTGCCGTTCAAGCTGATGCTGTTTGTCATGGTGGATGGCTGGAACCTCATTCTGGGGTCCCTGGCCAACAGCTTCGGGCTGGGTGCCGGATGATGATGCTCTCCTCCATATCCGGTGTCGCTGCCGTTCAAGCTGATGCTGTTTGTCATGGTGGATGGCTGGAACCTCATTCTGGGATCCCTGGCCAACAGTTTTGGTCTGGGTGCCGGTGGTCAAGGGCGAACGGCGCAAGGAGCGAATGGCATGAGTCCTGAAACCTTTATCGACGTCTTTCGCGAGGCGCTCTGGCTGGTCACCATCATGGTGTGTGCCGTGATCCTGCCGAGCCTCTGCGTCGGCTTGCTGGTGGCCATCTTCCAGGCCGCCACCTCCATCAACGAACAGACCCTGAGCTTTCTGCCCCGTCTCATCGTCACCCTGTTTGCGCTGGGGGCGGGGGCCCACTGGGGCCTGCAGAGTCTGATGGACTTCTTCATGCTGATGGTGAGTCAAATTCCCGAGGTGGTGGGATGAGTAGCCAGGCCGTGCGCCTGCCGCTGCCGCAGGCCGGCAAGGTGCCCGCATGACCTATACAACCGCTCTCATCATGGAGTGGTTGTCTTCCATCGTCTGGCCGTTGGCGCGAGTGAGCGGGCTGCTGATGGTGATGGCGGTGTTCGGCAGCCGGCTGACCCCGGCCCGCATTCGCATCAGCCTGGCGCTGGCGCTCACCCTGATGATCGCCCCTCTCTTGCCCGCCATGCCCAGGATAGAGCTCTTCTCCGTCGGCAGTTTTCTGGTGCTGGGGCAGCAGCTGCTGATCGGCATCGCCCTCGGCCTCATGACCCAGTTTCTGATGGAGAGCTTCGTGATGGCCGGTCAGATCATCGCCATGCAGACCAGCCTGGGTTTCGCCACCCTGGTGGATCCCATGAACGGCCAGTCGGCCCCTGTGGTGGGTCAGTTCTATCTGATGCTGGCGACCCTGGTATTTCTGGCGGTGGATGGCCACCTCATCATGCTGCGCATGGTGGTGTTGAGCTTTGATACCCTGCCGGTGTCGGACAGCGGCCTCAGCCTGCCCTCCATTCGCGATCTGATCGGTTTTCTCGGGGTCATGTATCAGGCCTCGCTGGTGATGGCGCTCTCCGCCATCGTCGCTCTGCTGCTCATCAACTTTGCCTTCGGCGTCATGACCCGTGCCGCCCCCCAGCTCAACATCTTCAGCATCGGTTTTGCGGTCAGCATGATGTCTGGCCTGCTGATCCTCTGGCTCACCATCGGCGGCTTCCTCGGTCACTTCGACAGCATGTGGGAGCGGGTGCAGGAGAGCAGTTGCACCCTCATCGGCACCCAGTGTCTGGGGGGCCAGTAAGGTGGCAGCGGGGCGCCGTTACCTGCCGCAGGCCGCGCTGGTCTGCGCCCTGGCATTCGCTCTGCTGAACGGCGGCGAGCGGGCGCGCGTTCCGGTTCGCCCACTCAACCGGTGCGGGGGTCAGCATGGCTGATACCGATCAGGAACGTACCGAACAACCCACGGGCAAACGACTGCAACAAGCCCGGGAAAAAGGGCAGATTGCACGATCCAAGGAGCTGGGCACCGCCAGCGTCCTGCTGTCGGCCGTATTCGGCCTGCTGATGGTCAAGGAGAGTCTGGCCGGCGCCATGGTCAAGGTGCTCACCATGGGCTTTACCCTGGACCGGGATCAGGCGTTCGATCCCAATGCCATGATGACCATTTTGCCGGCCCTGCTGCGCGAACTGCTGCAGCCTCTTGGTCTGCTGTTCATGCTGGTGGCCATTGCGGCCTTCGTCGGCAACATACTGATGGGGGGCATGAACTTCTCCTCCGAGGCCATGCTGCCCAAGTGGAGCAAGCTGAGCCCCCTCAACGGCATCAAGCGGATGTTCGGGGTACAGTCCCTGATCGAGCTGGTCAAATCCATCGCCAAGGTGGTGTTCATCACCCTGTTCGCCTGGTGGATGCTCTCCAGCCAGTTCAACCACCTGCTCAACCTCTCCCTCGAGGGCTACCCTGGCGGCATCATAGACGCGCTGGATCTGCTGCTGTGGATGCTGATCATCCTCTGCTGTGCCCTCATCCCCATCGTCGCCATCGACGTGCCGTTCCAGCAGTGGAACCACATGCGCCAGCTCAAGATGACCAAGCAGGAGGTCAAGGACGAGTTCAAGGACAGCGAGGGCAAACCCGAGGTGAAAGGGCGGATCCGTCGCCTGCAGATGGAGATGGCGATGCGCCGCATGATGGGGGATGTGCCCAAGGCGGACGTGGTGATCACCAACCCGACCCACTACTCGGTGGCGCTCAAGTACGATTCCGCCAAGCCCGGTAGCGCGCCCAAGGTGGTGGCCAAGGGTACCGATGAAATCGCAATGAAGATCAGGGAGATAGCCCGAGAGTACGAGATCCCTGTGATGCCCTCTCCGGCACTGACCCGCGCCATCTACCACGCTACCGAGATAGGCCACGAGATCCCGGAGGGGCTGTTTGCCGCCGTGGCCCAGGTGCTGGCCTATGTCTATCAGCTCAGGAAGTTCCGCCGTGGCCGTGGTCGTCGCCCCAACCCGCTGGCCAAGGATCTGCCCATCCCGCCCGAATTTCGCAAATGACAAACTTCTGACACAGTCAAAATAAAAGCATTGCATTTCAATGCGTTGCATTATTGGCTTGATGTTTGCTTTAATCTGGCATCAGCGGTTTGAGATTGAGAAAAACGATGAAACTCCAGGCATCATTGGGCCGTATCAAAGAGTACAAGTGGCTGTTGACCAAGGGCGTGGGGACGCCGCTGCTGGTGCTGGCCTCCCTTGGCATGGTGGTGCTGCCCATCCCGCCGCTGATGCTGGATATCCTCTTCTCTTTCAACATTGCCCTCTCCATCGTGGTGCTGCTGGTGGCGGTCTACACCCGCCGGCCGCTGGAATTTGCCGCCTTTCCGACCGTGTTGCTGATAGCCACCCTGCTGCGTCTCGCCCTCAACGTCGCCTCCACCCGGGTGGTGCTGCTGGAAGGCCACAACGGTAGTGCGGCGGCCGGCCACGTGATCGAGGCCTTCGGCAACGTGGTGATCGGCGGCAACTACACGGTCGGCATCATCGTCTTCATGATCCTGATGATCATCAACTTCGTGGTGGTCACCAAGGGGGCGGGCCGGATCTCCGAGGTGAGCGCACGCTTCACCCTGGATGCCATGCCCGGCAAACAGATGGCCATTGACGCGGATCTGAACGCCGGCCTCATCAATCAGGAAGAGGCCAAGAAGCGTCGCCAGGACGTGACCCAGGAGGCCGACTTCTACGGCTCCATGGACGGTGCCTCGAAATTCGTGAAAGGGGATGCGGTGGCGGGGATCATGATCCTCTTCATCAACATCCTGGGCGGTTTCATCATCGGCATGGTGCAACACCAGCTGAGCTTCGGCGAAGCGGCCCAGATCTACACCCTGCTGGCGATAGGTGACGGTCTGGTCGCCCAGATCCCGTCGCTCTTGCTCTCCATCGCCGCCGCCATCATCGTCACCCGTCAGAATACCGATCAGGACATGGGTACCGCGGTGCTGGGTCAACTGTTCGACAACCCCAGAGCCCTCATCATCTCGGCCGGTATCCTGCTGATGATGGGCAGCGTGCCCGGCATGCCCCATCTGGCGTTTCTGAGCCTGGGTGGCGTTGCCGCCGCCGGTGCCTGGTGGCTGCTGCGCCGCGAGAAACAGCTGGCCGCCAAGGCAGCCAAGGGCGAGCTGATGCCGGCGAACGCGGAGCAGCCCCACGAGCAGAAAGACTTGAGCTGGGACGACGTGATGCCGGTGGACATCATCGGACTGGAGGTGGGCTATCAGCTCATCCCGCTGGTGGACCGCAATCAGGGCGGCGAGCTGCTCAACCGGATCAAGGGAGTGCGCAAGAAGCTCTCCCAGGAGCTGGGTTTTCTGGTGCCTGCGGTGCATATCCGTGACAACCTGGATCTCGCCCCGAACCAGTATCGCATCACCTTGATGGGGGTCAGTACCGGCGAGGCCAATGTTTACCATGATAAGGAAATGGCCATCAATCCGGGTCAGGTGTTCGGCCAGATCCAGGGGATTGCCACCCGGGACCCGGCCTTTGGGCTGGAGGCGGTGTGGGTCGCCAAGGAGCAGGTCTCCCAGGCGCAGACCCTGGGTTATACCGTGGTGGATACCGCGACCGTGGTGGCCACCCACCTGAGTCAGATCCTCTCCAACCATGCCGCCCTGCTGCTGGGTCACGATGAAGTGCAGCAACTGCTCGACATGATAGGGAAGCATCAGAACAAGCTGGTGGAAGGTCTGGTTCCTGAGGTCATCTCCATGGGTAACCTGGTGAAGGTATTGCAGAATTTGCTCAATGAAGGCGTGCCAATCCGTGATATGCGCACTATCCTGCAGACCCTGGTGGAATATGCCCCGCGCAGCCAGGATCCGGAAGTGCTGACGGCCGCCTGCCGTATCGCCCTGCGGCGTCTGATCGTGCAGGAGATTGCCGGACCGGATCCCGAACTGCCGGTGATCACCTTGGCGCCGGAATTGGAACGCATATTGCATCAATCCCTGCAGGCAGGGGGTGGTGATGGTGCCGGTATCGAGCCGGGACTGGCAGAGCGGATGCAGCGCTCGCTGGTGGAAGCCACACAACGACAAGAACTGGAAGGCCAGCCGGCCGTGCTTCTGACATCAGGGATACTGCGCAATACCCTGGCGAAATTTGTGAAGAATGCCATTCCTGGATTGCGCGTTCTGTCTTATCAGGAAGTGCCTGATGACAAGCAAATCCGCATCGTCAGTGCGGTAGGACAGAACTAGTTAGCGGAGATGACGGGTGAAGATTAAGCGGTTTTTTGCCAAGGACATGCGAACGGCTCTGGCCGAGGTCAAGGAGACTCTCGGGCCCGATGCCGTCATCATGTCCAACAAGAAGGTCACCGGTGGGGTGGAGATAGTCGCCGCTGTCGATTATCAGTCCCAGGTGCCGGGACCCAAGGACGCGCCGGTTCGCCGTCAGTTGAACGATGAGAGCGTCAATATCTCGTCTGCAGGCCGGCAGATGACGCGCTCCGCGCCGAGCCCGGCCAAAGAGCAGAATGAACACTATGCCGATACCCTGGCCGCCCTGCTGGCCCGCCAGCAAAAATTGAACCCGGCCGGCCAGGGGCTCAACGGCGCTGCGCCTGCCGCCGCCAGCGGAGCTCCCCGCACCCTGGCCGAACAGGGGCAGTGGGGCAATGCTCCCGAGCCTGCGAAACCGAAGGCGAGAGCCACTGCGCCAGGTCGTGCTCCCCAATTCCCTCAGCGGGATCAGGAGATGGAGGGGATGCGCAAGGAGATGGCCAGCATCCGCAAGCTGCTGGAGCATCAGATCTCGGGCCTGATGTGGCAGGAGGTGGAGCGCCGCGAGCCGATGCGCGCCCTGCTCATCAAGGAGCTCAAGAAGATGGGCTTCGACGATGCCTTCGCCGATCAACTGGCCGGCATGATCCCCGAGGATATGCCGATCCATCAGGCCATGGCCCAGCTGGCCGAGGTGCTGACGGCCCAGCTCAAGATCAGCGAAGACGAGATTCTGCGCCAGGGCGGGGCGGTTGCCCTGCTCGGGCCGACCGGGGTGGGCAAGACCACCACCATCGCCAAACTGGCGGCGCGGTTTGCCATGAAGTACGGTGCCGAGCAGGTGGCCCTCATCACCACCGACAACTACCGGATCGGTGCCCATGAACAGCTGCAAACCTATGGTCGCATCATGGGCTGTCCGGTGCGCCAGGTGCGTGATGCCGAAGAGCTGGCCAACGCCCTCTATCAGTTTCGCCACCGTCGGTTGGTGTTGATCGACACGGCGGGGGTCGGGCAGCGGGATATCCGGCTGACCGAGCAGCTCGATACCCTGGTCAAGAATGCCAAGGTGCGCATCCGCAGCTACCTGGTGATGTCGGCCACCTCCCAGCGTCGGGTGATGCAGGAGGCGGTGGACCATTTCCGGCGTATTCCATTGAGCGGCTGCATACTTACCAAATTGGATGAGAGTCTGAATCTGGGCGAAGTGATTAACGTGTGTATCCAGAATGCGTTGCCCATCAGCTATATCACTGATGGACAAAGGGTTCCGGAAGAT
This sequence comes from Aeromonas sp. A35_P, assembly GCF_002259925.1. Lineage (NCBI taxonomy): Bacteria > Pseudomonadati > Pseudomonadota > Gammaproteobacteria > Aeromonadales > Aeromonadaceae > Aeromonas > Aeromonas sp. A35_P. Next base: position 42,412 of record NZ_NEVB01000088.1, read on the forward strand.
ATTCAGGTCGCCAATGCGGCGCAGCTCGTCGGAGCGGCCATGGGCTCGCTGGAGCGGGAAACAGAAGAACCCTATTTCTGGGGCACAGGCTTTGGCGAGGCCGAAGATTCGGAGTTTTATGAGTAACATGTATATGGATCAGGCGAGTGGTCTGCGCAAAATGCGTCAAAACAATCGAGTAAAAGTGATCGCCGTGTCTGGTGGCAAGGGGGGCGTCGGCAAGACCAACGTGACCCTGAACGTGGCGGGAGCCATGGCCGCACAAGGCAAGCGGGTGATGGTGCTGGACGCCGACCTTGGCCTCGCCAACGTGGACGTCATGCTGGGGCTGCGAGTGCATCGCAACCTCTCCCATGTATTGGCGGGCGAATGCACCATCGACGACATCATAGTCGAAGGTCCTTACGGCATGATGATAGTGCCGGCGACCTCGGGCACCCAGTCCATGGTCGAGCTCTCGCCGGTGCAACACGCCGAGCTTATCCGCGCCTTCAGCGAGATGAAGACCCAGGTCGACATCCTGCTGGTGGATACCGCGGCGGGCATTTCCGACATGGTGCTGAGTTTCACCCGCGCCGCCCAGGACATCATGGTGGTGGTCTGTGATGAACCGACCTCCATCACGGATGCCTACGCGCTCATCAAGATCCTCTCCAAGGAGCACGGCGTGTTTCGCTTCAAGGTGGTGGCCAATATGGTGCGTTCCTTGCGCGAAGGGCAGGAGCTCTACGCCAAGCTGACCCGGGTGACCGATCGCTTCCTGGATACCTCGCTGGAGCTGGTTGCCTGCGTGCCTTATGACACCAATCTGCGGGCTGCCGTACGCAAGCAGAAGCTGATTGTCGAAGCCTTCCCCAAGTCTCCGGCCGCACTGGCATTCAGAGCGCTGGCCAACAAGGCTGCAAGCTGGCCCATTCCTAACCAACCCGGCGGTCATCTCGAATTTTTCCTGGAAAATTTGCTGCAAAAGCCGGTCATAGCACAGGAAGGTTCCCGTGAATAAAGCCCAAGCGTACTTGCGTCATCAGGATTCCTACGTGCTGGTCGAGCGCCATGCTCCGCTGGTGAAGCGGATCGCCCAGCATTTGTTGGCTCGCCTGCCAAGCAGTGTCTTGCTGGATGACCTGATCCAGGCAGGTATGATTGGGCTGCTCGAAGCCTCCCGCAACTTTGATGGCAGCAAGGGGGCCAGTTTTGAAACCTACGCCGGGATCCGCATCCGCGGCTCCATGCTGGACGAGATCCGGCGCGGTGACTGGGTGCCGCGCTCGGTGCACCGCAACAGCCGTACCATAGCCGAAGCCATCGAAAATGTTGAACAAACCCACGGTCGTGATGCTCGCGACACCGAAGTAGCCGCCCAGATGGGGGTCAGCCTCGCCGAGTATCACACCATGCTGCAGGATGTGTCCTGCGGCAAGATCATCGGCATCGAGGATCTTGGCGTCAGCGAGGATGTCATCGGCCACCCCGATGACGAGCCGGGCAGCAACGGCTTTGATGAACTGGCGGCCGAACGTTTCCAGGGGGCGCTGGCTGAACACATTGCCCGCCTGCCGGAACGGGAAGCGCTGGTGCTCTCCCTTTACTACGATGAAGAACTGAACTTGCGTGAAATAGGCGAGGTATTGAACGTCAGCGAGTCTCGCGTGAGCCAGATACACAGTCAGGCGATGCACAGATTACGCGCGCGTTTAAGAGATTGGCATGTATAAGTGTTTGTACTGGCTACACTGAAACAAAACTCTACCTGATTACCCATGACCCTCAGCC
>NZ_NEVB01000089.1:0-6768 GCF_002259925.1 Aeromonas sp. A35_P
GGTGATGGCAGTGATTGCATTGCAGCACGCGTGGCCGACTTTTCAGGTGACAACAGGTCTTGTTGGCACATTCAGGGCAGACAAAGCCGTGAGGAAAACGCCAAGTGAACAACGCGTTTTCGCACTGAGCTTCAGTGCCATAGTCCTTGAGAAGCTCAAACAGGCTGTAGCCTTTCTGGAATTGGACTTTGCTTTTGGCCATGATCTCGCTCCTCGATAACTGTGCATAAGATCAGTATAGTTCGGGGTGACTGCTAATCATGGGTAATCAGGTTTTCTTTTGTCATAATTAGGTTCTACACTACGCCCTCTGTTTTCCCGCCCGCCATGCTGCCATTGTATGGTGCAGGCACCTCATCGCTGCGAGACCCCCATGACCCGACTTCTGCCCCTGCTCACCCTGCCCCTGCTGCTGGCCGCCTGTGCCACGACGGCCCCCATCAACGATGCCGGCACCCTCTATCACTATCAGCTCAAGGCCACCCAGGGGGAGCCGCTGACCCTGGAGCAGGCCCTGGCCCGGGTGGCGGATGCCGACATAGTGCTGGTGGGCGAGCTGCACACCCACCCGGCGGTGCACCTGCTGCAGGCCAGAATGCTGGCGGGCCTGGCCGACACGGCGCAGGCAGACGGCCGCCCCCTGGTGCTCTCCATGGAGCAGTTCAGCCGCGCCGCTCAGCCGGTGCTGGATGCCTACCTGGCCGGTCGCATCGGCGAGGCGGCCCTCATTCGCGACGGCAACGCCTGGCCCAACTACCAGAGCGACTATCGCCCGCTGGTGGAGTTCGCCAAGGCGCACCACCTGCCGGTCATCGCCGCCAATGCCCCCAAATCGCTGGTGAGCTGCGTCGGCCAGGAGGGGCCGGCCTGGCTGGATCAGCTGCCCGCCAGCCGTCGCAGCCAGCTGGCCCGCACCCTCACCCTCGGCGATGACCCCTATCGCCAGAAGTTCATGGCCTCGCTCCATCATGGGGATGCCGACGGCAACGCCCGCCGCTTTGCCGCCCAGACCAGCTGGGACGACACCATGGCCGAGAGCATGGTGGATTACCTGCGCAGCCACCCCGGCCGGCGCATCATGCACATCGCCGGCAACTTCCACGTGGAAGGCGGGCTGGGGCTGGCCAGCCGCATCGCCAGTCGCAACCCGGCCCTCAAGGTGGCGCTGGTCGTGCCTGAGCTGACGGCGCAGCAAACGGATGACAAGCAAGCTGTGGCCGGCCGGGTGGCCGACGTGCGGGTCGGCATCGCCCCCCTGCCGGAACGCTGGCTAAATGCCGATGAAATGAAGCAAGATATGGGCGCACTGCATCAATCCCGCAGTCGTGACTGCAGCCAGTGGCTGCAACCCTGACCTTGCGTCTGAGGAGCCCAGTGCTGCCACCCTGACAAACAATTGCCCAAGGATTTCATATGGATGTGTTACTGGTCATCGACATGCAACAGGGGCTGTTCACTCAGCCTCGCCATCAGGACGCCCAGGTCATCGCCAATATCAATCGATTGGCCGAGCGCGTGCGGGCAGAACAGGGTCGTGTCATCTATGTGCAGCACGATGCCCCCGGTTCCGAAGTGGATCCCGCCAGCCCGGGCTGGCAGCTGCACGCCGATCTCGCCCCGCGGGAGCATGACAGCCGGGTACGCAAGACCGCCTGCGACAGCTTTCTCGACACCGAGCTCGGTTTCCTGCTGGCGGAACAGCCGGTGGACAGGCTGCTCGTCTGCGGCTGTGCCACCGATTTTTGCGTCGACACCACCTTGCGCAGCGCCGCCGCCCGCGGTTTCGAGGTGGTGGCGGTCACCGACGCCCACACCACGGCGGACCGGCCCCACCTGAGCGCGGAGCAGATCATCGAGCACCATCACTGGATGTGGCGTCACCTCAGCCTGCCAAAAGGCAGAAGCGTGACCCTGCTCACGACGGATGAGCTGCTCGGCGCCACCCAACCCGAGCCGGCATGTTAATCTGCCCGCTCTGAAGCGATCACCCGATTGGAGTCTTGTGTGCGTCTACTCTCTGCCGTTGCCTTCACGCTGCTGTTACCGGCAATCACCGCCTGCTCCGGCCTGCCGGGGCGCCAGCCGGATGGCCCGGCCCCCCTGTTCAGGACCCACATCAACGAGGAGGGAAGCAAGCGCTTCACCTTCGAGGCCGCCCCGCTCGATACCCTGCCCACCCGCCTGCAAAACGATGACGGCAGCAAGCTGAGCAGGAACAAGAGCCTGCTGGAGCGGCGTGAAGCGCTGCAGGATGCCCAGCTCACCCTGGCGCTGGCCGAGCGCAAGTACTGCCGCGAAGGCTACATAGTGCTCAGCCAGACCTCCTGGAAGATCCGGGGAGAGTGCAACGAGACCGCCACCGGGGCCGACCGCGACGCCTTTCCCAACAAGGCCTCCTGGCAGGATTGAGGGAAAACCGTCCATAAAAAAACGGGCAGCCCCAGGGCTGCCCGTTTTGTCATCTTGGCGATCTACGCGGCTCAGACCGGCGCATCGGCCGGGCTGGTCAGCTCGGCGCCATTGTCGATGCGCTTGTGCCCTTCCACCAGGTGGACGAAGTCCACCAGCTCGTCGCCGGAGACCCGGAACGCCTGGCCGAAGCCCTTGACGAACAGCCCCTGCTCGGGCTTGAGACGAAACAGCACGAAGTCCTTGAGGTTGGAGAGCCCCTTGACTATCTCGCCAAAGCGCCCTTCCAGCGCCGCCACGGCCTTCTCCCAGCGCACGTCGTCGCGGGCCACCACTTCGGCCAGCGCATCGAAGGTGAGGCGCTTGCGGGCAAACAGTTCGCGGGCCCCGTTCTCGTCCTCGATCAGCATCAGCGACACCTTGGGCACCTGTTGCAGGTTGCGGGCGTGGCGGGCGATCTCGGAGATGAGCACATAGTAGCCATCTTCCTGCAGCACGAAGGGGGCATAGCTGGCATTGGGGTTGCCTTCACTGTCCACCGTCGCCAGCTGCAGGGTGCGGCAACCGTCGCGAAACTCGCGGATCTCCGGTTGCAGGCGGTTCTGCAGACGCTCCTGACGTTCACTCATGCTTTGACTTCCTCTTGATACTGGTGGCGCAGGGCCATGAAGCGTTCCACCTGGGCCGGCAGCAGCTGACGCTGTTCGTCACGCCCCAGATAGACCTTGAAAATGCAGCGACCGCTGTGGCCGAAGAACTGGAAGGAGTGCCCCTCCTTGCCCATGAACAGCTTGCTGACCAGAGCGATGCCGACCACGTTGTTGAGCTTGAGGTGGCCGTGCATCTCGCCGTCGCGCCCCATCAGGTTGTAGTAGCCACGGGCGCTCTTGCCGCGGGGGAAGGGGGCCTTCACCTCGAAGATGGAGCCGTCGGATTCGACGATGGTGGTCACCTGGCCCCAGTCGGCCAGATCCGCCAGCAGGGCTTCAGCCTGCTCGGCGGGCACCAGGGTGACCAGCTCGGCCGGCAGGTGGCGCACCACCTCCCATTCGCTGACGGCCAGCTCGGCGGCGATGGTGGACGGGTGAGCGCCGGGATCTTGTGCCAGCAGCCCATGAATGCGTTGTGCAATGCTCATCGGTTCTCCCTTGGGATGCCTGCGGCATCCCTGTTCTGTCATGGCGGATACTGTAATGAAGGCCCCAAACCAATGCAATTGATAATCGCTTTCATTCTCAGTGCATTTTTTTCGACGGCTTGATATTCTCGGCGGCAATCCCACTTCATTCACCCTTCGGAGGTTAGCATGGGCCGTCGTTTTGCCCTCGCACTCAGCCTGCTCGGCTGCTCAGCCCTGTCTCTGCCCGCTCTGGCGCAGGAACGTATCGTCAGCATAGGCCCGGCCACCACTGAACTCATTCTGGCACTCGGGGGCGAGCAGAGCCTCATTGCCACCGACATCAGCAGCCCGGAGCCGAAGAACCTGCCGCAGGTCGGCTATCACCGCGCCCTCGCCGCCGAAGGGATCCTGAGCCTGGCGCCGACCCGGCTGGTCGGCAGCGACGAGATGGGGCCGCCGCCCGCCCTGGAGCAGCTGCGCCGGGCCGGGGTCGAGGTGGACGTGCTGCCCACCGCCCCCACCCTCGCCAACCTCAATCAGCGCATCGATACCCTGGCCGCTCTGCTCAAGGACCCGGCCGCCGGCACCCGCCTGAAGGCCGAGATCCAGACCCAGAGCGAGCAGCTGGCCGCCCAGGCCAAGCAGAACAAGCCGCTCAAGGTGGTCTTCCTGCTGTTGCACAAGGGCCAGCCCACCAGCATCGCCGGCGGCAACACCACCGCCAGCGCCCTGCTCACCCTGGCCGGCGGCGTCAACCCGGTGGCCCAGCTGCAAGACTACAAGCCCGTCTCCACCGAATCCCTGATCGAGCTGCAGCCCGATCTGGTGCTGGTGAGCGGCCGCGACTGGCAGCAGTATCAGGATCCTGAAACCGTGCTGAGCCAGGTGCCCGCCCTTTCCGCCACCCCGGCCGGCAAGAACAGGGCCATCCATGCCATCGACGGCCACGCCCTGCAAGGGGGGCTCAGCCTCACCTCGCTGCAGCAGGCCAGCCAGATCGCCAAGTGGATCAAGCTGGGTTCATGATGCGTCTGCCACTGCCCTGGCTGCTGTGCCTCACCGGTGGCGCACTGGCGCTGCTGCTGGTCGGGTCGCTGGCCACCGGCCCCATGGCCCTCTCCTTTGGCGAGAGCCTGCGCGCCCTGTTCGCCGGCCAAGGGAGCGGGATTGAAGCCCACAAGCTGCTGATCGTGCAGGAGATCCGCCTGCCGCGCACCCTGCTCTGCATCGCGGTGGGGGGGATTCTCGGCCTCTGCGGCGCCGTGATGCAGGGGCTGTTTCGCAACCCCCTGGCCGACCCCGGCATCATCGGGGTCTCCGGCGGGGCGGCGCTCGGCGCGGCGCTGGCCATCGTGCTGCTGGCCCCCCTCGGCCAGCAGTGGCAGAGCCTGCTCGGCATCGGCCTGCTGCCCCTGCTCGCCTTTCTCGGCGGGGCGCTGACCACCACCCTGGTCTATCTGCTCGGTACCCGCGAAGGGGGCACCTCGGTCACCGTCATGCTGCTGGCCGGGGTGGCCGTCACTGCGCTGTCCGGCGCCGTGATCGGCCTGCTCACCTATCTCGCCGACGATCAGATGCTGCGCAACCTGAGCCTGTGGCAGATGGGGTCGCTGGCGGCGGGCAAGCCGGTGGACGTGGCGCTGGCGCTGCTGACCCTGGTTGCCCTGCTCATCCTGTTCATGCGCGATGCCAACCCCCTCAACGCCCTGCTGCTGGGTGAAGGGGAGGCCCGCCACCTCGGCATCCAGGTGCAGTCTCTCAAGCGGCGGCTGATCCTGCTCACCGCCGCCGGGGTCGGCGTGGCGGTGGCGGTAGCCGGCATGATAGGTTTCGTCGGCCTGGTGGTGCCCCACCTGGTGCGGCTGCTGGCCGGCCCCAACCACGTCCGGTTGCTGCCGCTCTCCGCCCTGCTCGGGGCCGCCCTGCTGCTGGGCGCCGACATGCTGGCCCGCACCCTGCTGGCGCCGGCCGAGATGCCGGTCGGCATCATCACCGCCCTGCTGGGCGCCCCCTTCTTCATCTGGCTGCTGGTCAAGGGCCGCCAAACCCTTTAACCGGAGGACTCCTCTTGTCAGCTTCATCGACCCTGCTGCACTGCCGCCAGCTCAGCCTCTGCCGGGGCGGCCGCCCCATCCTGGACAGGCTCGACCTCAGCCTGCAGGCGGGCAGCCTCACCGCCCTGCTCGGCCCCAACGGCGCCGGCAAGAGCTCGCTGCTCAAGTGCCTCACCGGCGAGCTGGAACATGAGGGGGAGATAGATCTGTTTGGCCGCGAGCGGCGGGAGTGGGCCGGCAACGAGCTGGCCCACCGGGTCGGGGTGTTGCCGCAGAGCTCGTCCCTGAACTTTCCCTTCCTGTGCGAAGAGGTGGTGGCCATGGGCCGACTGCCCCACAGCGAGCCGGCCAGCCGGCGCGACGAGATAGTGCGGGCCGCCATGACCCATGCCGGGGTGGATCACCTGGCCGGCCGCCTCTATCCCGGCCTCTCCGGCGGGGAGCGCCAGCGGGTGCAGTTCGCCCGGGTGCTGGCCCAGATCTGGCAGGTCCCGGAGGAACCGCAACAAGCGCGGCTGCTGCTGCTGGACGAGCCCACCTCGGCGCTCGATCTCAAGTACCAGCACCAGCTGCTCACCATGGCGCGCGCCCTCGCCGCCCGTCATACCGCCGTGCTGGTGGTGTTGCACGACCTCAATCTGGCGGCCCGTTACGCCGACCGGCTGGTGATGCTGGAGCAGGGCAGAGTGATGGCCGACGGCACCCCGCGCGAGGTGCTGACGCCTGATCTCATCGACCGGCTCTACGACTACCCGGCCCAGGTGATCCTCCACCCCGCAAGCGGACTGCCCATGGTGGTGTGATGTGATGATGGCCGTGCGGCAGATAGCAACAGAGCGCCATCAGGCGCTCTGTTTGTTTGCAAGGCATGGTAGGCTGACTGCCCACCAAACAGCCTCATATGATTCTTTACTCTTGACATCCTCCCCCGCCTAAAGTCGGGGGATTCCTACGGCGCCCACCCCGGCATCGAGCCGGGGTGGGTCGCTTCGGCGGGTTCCTGCTGCTGGCGACCTTACTGCATCGCTCACTTCACAGGCGAACCGGGCGTGTCCCGCCCTTAAAACATTGATCGCGCCGACCAGATCAGCGTTTTCCTCGAAGCCACATTCGACGCACGCAAACCGCTCTTGCGTCTGCCGGTTGTCCGCCGATACATGGCCGCAGCACGGACAGGTGCGGCTC
>NZ_NEVB01000090.1:0-6686 GCF_002259925.1 Aeromonas sp. A35_P
CTTCCCTAGAGTGAATCGCTCCCTGCGTGGGCAAGGAAGCCGTATAACCCGAATTGGAATCAAAAAATGAACAATAAGAAAAGCATACTGGCCGGCCTCATCGGGCTGGCCCTGCTGGCAGGCTGCAGTCAGGCGCCGGATACCAGCAACAAGCACTCAGGCCTCGCGCTGGCCAACATGGACACCAGCGTCAAACCCGGCGATGACTTCTTCCGCTACGTGAACGGCCACTGGCTGACCACCGCCAAGATCCCGGACGACAGACCCGCCGACGGCGCCTTCTACCTGCTGCGGGACAAGTCTCTGGCGGACGTGCGGGTGCTGGTGGAAGGGCTGGATGGCAAGGCCGCCGCCGGCACCCAGGCCCAACAGATCCGCGATCTTTACCACAGCTATCTGGATCAGACGACCCGGGATGCCAAGGGCACCACACCCCTGCTGCCCATGCTGAGCGAGATCGAGCAGATCCGCACGCCGCAGGATCTGGCCCGCGCCTTCGCCCAGAGCGGTCGCAACGGCGGCGGTGCCCCCTTCGGCTTCTGGATAGACGCCGACGCCAAGGCCCCGGACAGCTATGCCGTCTACCTCTACCAGGCCGGCCTCAGCCTGCCGGATCGGGACTACTACCTCAAGACGGATGCCGCCAACCAGGCGCTGCTCAAGAAATATGAGCAGCACATCGCCACCATGCTGGGCCGCTTCGGCGAGCCGGATGCCGCCGCCAAGGCCAAGCGGGTGCTGGCCCTCGAGAGCAAACTTGCCAAGATCCAGTGGGACAACGTCAACCTGCGGGATCGGGAGAAGAACTACAACAAGGGGCCCCAGAGCGAACTCAAACGCCTCGCCCCCGCCATCGACTGGGACGCCTACCTGAGCCAGGCCGGCCTCGCCGGCCAGCAGAGCCTGGTCATCGGTCAGCCGAGCTATCTCACGGCCCTGAACGAGGTGGTGAAGCAGACCCCGATCGGCGACTGGCAGGCCTACCTCAAGTGGCAGCTCATCACCGATTACGCCCCCTACCTCGACAGCCAGACCGATGCCCAGAACTTCGCCTTCTTCGGCACCGCCCTGAGCGGCACGCCCAAGCAGCGGGCCCCCTGGGAGCGGGCGCTCGGCGTGCTGGACGATCACCTGGGCGAGGCGGTCGGCAAGCTCTACGTGGAGCGCTACTTCCCGCCCCAGGCCAAGGCCCGCATGGAGCAGCTGGTGGAGAACCTTCGCACCGCCTACGGCCAGAGCATCGAGGAGCTGGACTGGATGTCGCCAGCCACCAAGGCCCAGGCCAAAGAGAAACTCGCCAAGTTCCGCCCCAAGATCGGCTACCCGGACAAGTGGAAGGATTACAGCGCCATCGCGATCCGCGCCGACGATCTGGTGGGCAACCTGCAGCGCGCCCGTGCCTTCGAATACGCCGACAACCTGGCGCGCCTCGGCAAGCCGGTGGACAGAGACGAGTGGCACATGTCGCCGCAGACGGTGAACGCCTACTACAACCCGAGCAACAACGAGATCGTCTTCCCGGCCGCCATCCTGCAACCCCCCTTCTTCGACATGCAGGCGGATGACGCGGTCAACTACGGCGCCATCGGCGGGGTGATCGGCCACGAGATGGGCCACGGTTTTGATGATCAGGGGGCCAAATCCGACGGTGACGGCGTGATGCGCGACTGGTGGACGCCGACCGATCTCAAGGAGTTTCGCTTCCGCACCAGCCGGCTGGTGGCCCAGTACAACCGCTTCGAGCCCATCGCGGGGCAGTTCGTCAACGGCCAGTTCACCCTGGGTGAGAACATCGGCGATCTGGGCGGCCTCACCATCGCCCACAAGGCCTATCTGCTGTCGCTGGATGGCAAGGAGGCCCCGGTGCTGGACGGCTTCACCGGCGAGCAGCGCTTCTTTCTGGGCTGGGCTCAGGTGTGGAAGGGCATGTATCGCCCCGAGCTGATGCAGATGCTGCTCGCCTCTGATCCCCATTCGCCGCCGGAATACCGGGTCAACGGCGTGGTGCCGAACATCCCTGCCTTCTACGAGGCGTTCAACATCCAGCCGGGTGACAAGCTCTATCTGGACCCGGCCAAACGGGTCAAGATCTGGTAATGACCGCCCCGCTGAGGGGCGGATGACGCGAACCGGCAGGGATTGCCAGGCCGGTTCGCACAGCAACACAGGTGGCGGGCAACCGCCGCCGCAGTAACAAGGGTCAAACCGATGAAAGCCTTGCTCATGACACTCGGCCTGCTCACCCTACCCCTCGCCAGCCAGGCGGCGGACGGGTTCTTCAAACAGCTGACGCTCCCCTCAGGCCAGGTAGTGACCGTCAGCGAAGGGCGCGGCGAACCGGCCTCCACCGGCAGCTACGACGTGCGCCTCTACTCGGGCGCCAACCCCCAGTTCCCGCTGGATCAGTTCATCGACGGCAAGGTGCTGCCGCGCGATGGCAGCATCAAGGAGCTCAAGCTGCTGGATCTCAACGGCGACAAGCAGCCCGAACTCATCGTCGTGGTCGAGAGTGCCGGCAGCGGCAGCTATCTGAGCGCCGACGCCTTCACCCTCAACCCACAGGAGGGGCTGGAGAGCTTCAACCACGTGGAGGGGCTGGCCCCCAATGACGATGTGATTGAGGCGCTCAAGACCCCGCGCGACTGACATGCCCATCACCATGCCCCGCCCAGCGGGGCGTTTTTTTGTCCTGCCGCTGACAAGGTTTCCTCCCGCCTCCCCCACAGGGCATCGCCATGAATAGACGGTTATTTTTTCTGCGCTTATAATCGCCGCACCGTGCCATCACGAAACACAAGGAGGTAAAAAATGGTTATCCAAGCGTGTCCGATGTTCTCGGCTCGCCTGTTCGGCACATTCGCGTGCTCTTGCCTGCATACCATCGCGCTGCGATAGCGGGTTCGAGCAAAGCCGACTCCCTTCCATACCGAGACCTTTCTCGACTCTGCCGTTGTCGCCAGCGCTCCTGATGACAGGGATCCTCGATCCCGCGATTTAAGAGAGCAAGAGCATGACAACCCTGATGAGTACCCATTCCCTGCAGATGAGTGCGGGGCACCTTCCGTTATTTGACCATCTCGAACTCGGCATTCGCGCAGGCGACCGGCTCGGCCTGATTGGCGCCAACGGCTGCGGCAAGAGCACATTGCTCGCGCTGCTGGCAGGCGAGCGCACGCCCCAGGCCGGCCGGGTCGTGCAGGCTGCCGCCTGCCGCTGCGAGTTCGTGGCCCAGCAGTTGCCCGCCAGGCTTTCAACCCTCAGCACCCGCGCCGTGCTGCTGGATGCGCTCGGCAACGACCCGAGCGCCGAATGGCAGGTGGACAAACTGCTGGCCGAACTGCAGCTGGAGGCCCAGGCCGCGCTGCCGGTCAGTGCGCTGAGCGGCGGCCAGCACAGCCGGCTGCAGATAGGGCGTGCCCTGCTGCGCCAACCCAACCTGCTGCTGCTCGATGAGCCCAGCAACCACCTGGATCTGCCCGCCCTGCTCTGGCTCGAGCAGTTTCTGCTGGGCTGGAGCGGCGCCTTCGTGCTGGTCTCCCACGACGGTCGCCTGCTGGACCGGGTCACCGAGCAGACCCTGATCCTGCGAGATGGTCAGCTGCACCGCTTCGCCCTGCCCTGCAGCCAGGCCCGGGCGGCGCTGGCCGCCGAAGATGAGCAGGCCCGCCTGCGCCGGGCGGACGAGCAAAAGGAGATAGACCGCCTGAGCGCCAGCAGCAAACGCCTCGCCATCTGGGGGCGGGAGCATGACAACGAGAAGCTGGTGCGCCAGGCCAAGTCCATGGAAAAGCGCATCGCCCGCCTGCAGGAGGAGCAGAGCCAGGTCGCGGCGCTGGCCCCCTGGCGGCTCGAGCTGCGCGGACTGAACCTGCCCGCCGACACCCTGCTGCGGCTGGAGATCCTCGACGTGGCGCCGGCACCCGCATTGCCGCCGTTGCTGCGGGCCGAGGGGCTCAGGCTGCGGGCGGGAGACAAGGTCGCCCTGCTCGGTGCCAACGGCACCGGCAAGTCCTCCCTGCTGCGCCAGTGCTGGCGCGAACTGGCCGCGCAGAGCCCGCAGGCAGGCTGGTACTGCCACCCCGGTGCCTGCATCGCCTATTACGATCAGTCCCTGCAGCAGCTGGCTGACGACGCCACCCTGAGCGACGCCCTCTACCCGCTGGCCCCTCTGCCGGAGACCACCCGGCGTCAGGCGCTGATCCGGGCGGGTTTCCCCTATGCCCGCCACGGTCAGCAGGTGCACACCTTGAGCGGGGGGGAGCGGGCACGGCTGCTGTTTCTCGCCCTGTCCCTCGGCAGCCACCACATGCTCTGGCTCGACGAGCCCACCAACCACCTGGATCTGGCGGGCAAGGAGGAGCTGGCCGAGGCGATTGCCGCCTTCCCGGGGGGCGTGCTGCTGGTCTCACACGACCGGGAGCTAATCGAGCGCAGCTGCAACCGCTTCTGGCTGATCAAGGACGGCCGCATCCAGGAGGCTCACAGCGCCGAGCGGGCCTATGCCGAGCTGCTTGGCGATGCGCCCTCGCCGGCAGCAGACAAGGCAAGCCTGGCCGCCCCCGCCATGGGGCAGGCCCAGGCCGGCCCGGCGGATGACGAAGAGGCGCTGCTGGCACGCTGGTATGAACTTGATGCCCTGCTCGCCGCCGATCTGGCCCGCAAGCCCAGGCACCAGACCCCGCGCCTGCAGCAGCAGTGGCGGGGCGAACTGGCACGCCTTGCCGACCTGCTCGGCTTTGCCTGACGCCCGCCAGCATCATCCACCCTTTATCCCTCAACTCACGCGGCCAACTCAGGTTGGCCGCAAGGAACCATCATGACTGACTCAATGTTTCCCGAGATCCGGCTCGAATCCGTCAGCGACGCCGACCTTCCCCATATCTTCCGCGGCCTGTCCAATCCGCGGGTCGTCGCCTACTACGACGTCAGCTACGACAGCCTGACGGCGTGCCAGGCCCAGATGGATTGGTATGCCGAGCTGACCCGCACCGGCCGTGGCGCCTGGCACCTCATTCGCGACCAGCACACGGGCGAACCGCTCGGCGCCATCGGCTACAACGATGCCGACCCTGAGCACCGGCGGGCCGAGCTGTGCTACTGGCTCTATCCCGAACACTGGGGCAAGGGGGTGATGAGCGCGGCGCTGCGGCTGTGGCTGCCGCTCACTTACCGCACCACCGAGCTGCACCGGTTGCTGGCGGTGGTGGAGGAGCCCAACCGCCCCTCCGCTCGCCTGCTGGAGCGGGCCGGCTTTCACTACGAGGGCACCGCGCGGGAGTGCGAACGCAAGGGGGATGGTTTCATCTCCCTGCGCCACTACGCCATCTTGCGCAGCGACCTGCCCGCCAACCGCTGACAGGCAGCAAAAAGCCCCGCACTACGGGGCTTTTTTCGGGTTACTTGATGGCGCAGACACGATCATCTGGCGCCGAGCGGCGACCTCTGCGCCGCCACAACGAGAAACCGCCGTAACCCAGACTGAGCACGACGGCATAGAGCACCTGGGAGGCGAGCGCCACCAGCACCAGGGCGCAGAGCAGCACGCTCACCCCAGCCAGCCCCCTGCCCATCCCGCCGAGCAGGCGCCAGCCCGCCGCCATGCAGAGCAGATAGACCAGCACGAAGTTGCCGTTGGCGTAGCGGATCAGCTCATCGAGCGGCAACCGCAGCCAGATGATGAGGGTGATGCAGACCAGGCAGATGAGCAGCACCAGACCGAGCGCCCGCAGCGGCGCGCCGCGAGCGGTAAGCACCGCCAGCGAGGGGGGCAGCTTGCCTTCGCGCGCCATGCTCCAGATAAGCCTCGCAAAACCCTGAATGTAGATGTTGATGCTGGCAAAACAGGAGAGGTAGCCGAGCACTGCCACCAGCCACTTGGCGGTGGGGCCGAACAGCAGCGAGAGCAGGGCCGGAATGGCGGTGGCGTTGGTCGCCTCATCGCCATAGAGACCATATTTGAGCACCACCAGCGAGTGTACCCAGTAGATGAGCCCCGCCAGCAGCACGCCGCCAAGCAGGGCGACAGGGTAATCCCGCTCCGGTCGCTTGAACTCCTCCCCCATGTGGGCGAAGGCCTCGAGCCCGACGAAACACCAGAACATCACCGCCAGCGCGGTGGCCATGGCGGGCCACTCGTCCGTCGTCGGCAGCGGCCGGGTGGCGTCGCGCCAGCTGATATCCCCCTTGAACCAGATGAGCAGGGTGAGCCCCAAAATGGCGAGCGCGATCAGCAACTGCAGGTTGCCGGAGGAGCGCGCCCCGCGCACCCCCAGCAAAAATACCCCGAGCAGGGTGAGCAGCTGGATGCCCCACAGGGTCCACTCCCCCAGATCGAACAGGGCGTGCCAGAAGCCGGCGGCGATCATCAGGGCGGCGGGCAGACCCACCGGCAGCACAGCCAGAAACAGGAAGGCGGAGAAGCGCTCGGCGCCGTTGCCAAAGGCAAGGCCGATAAGGTGCGGCACACCGCCGGCATGGGGATAGCGGCGGCCGAGGCGAGCGAAGGTAAAGGCGATGGGCAGTACCAGCGCAATCAGCAGCAACCAGGCCCACAGCGAAGCCCCCCCCGCCAGCGAGGCGGCCGTCGCCGGCACCACGAAGATCCCGGTGCCCAGCAGCGAGGTGGCGAGCAGCCCCATCCCCTGCCAGAGCCCGAGATCCTTTTTCAACCCAGACATATCCTTTCC
>NZ_NEVB01000091.1:0-6460 GCF_002259925.1 Aeromonas sp. A35_P
CCCTTGCTGTGATCGGCAGGAGTTGGCCAGCCGATGGCATGGCTACCGCCCCTGAATTTCAGCCTCCAGTCTGCTGCTTTGTAACCAACGGGGATGGCGGAGAGGGTTCATGGATGACTCCGACGAGGCTTTGATTGCCATTCGGGTATGGTAACGAGAGAGGGACGCAGGGGAAGGGCGGGGTGATAAATGTTGGGGCGGGATCAACAAATTGGTCAGTACGGCAGGGGGGTGGCCCCTTGCCGGGGGAGAGAAGCTTGTTCAGGTGTGGGGAAGGGCCGCTGCCCCTCCCTCAGGCCAGTGCCAGCGACTGGCGGGCGCGCCACAGTCGCTCGTGTAAGAAGAACACGACCGTGTTGATGGCAGGCTCGATCATCGCCATCACGCCGCCGGTGAGCAGCTCGCCGCTCAGCAGGTAGGCGACGCCGAAGGCCACCGAGAAGTGCACAAGGGCGAAGCTGCTGGTCTTGGCCTGCAGGCTGTGGTGGGGCTTGAGCTTGTGCCAGCCGAGATCGTGGAAGTAGAAGGCGACCGTGTTGACGGCGGGTTCGATCAGGGCGATCAGGCTGGCGGTGAGCAGTTCACCGGTCAGCAGGTAAGCCACGGTGAAGGCCACGGTGAAGTGTAAAACGGCAAAGCTGATGGTCTTTTTCATGATGGCGGCTCCCTCTGGTGATAAGCAGAGTATCCCCCGAAACCCCATTAAATGAAAATTATTCTCGTCTAATGGTTGGATAGGGACGACCTATCAAGTGAGAACCTCCTCACCGGATTGGGGATTGCGCCCTGCCAAGGTGGCGGTAAAGTGATGTTTTTCCATGAAAAAGGAGATTTCATGACCATCAATGCCAACATCTATGTGCTGTTCATCCTGCTGCTGATGGGCATCGTCGGCGTCGTGGCCTGGCGACTGGCCCGCCGCAAGAGCAAGCATCCGGTGCTGATCACAGTGCTGTGCATGCTGCTCTGCCTGGCTCCCCCCGTCGCCCTGCTGGCGCTGCTTATTCTGGCGCTTTGGCGGGAGCTCCCCGCAGAGGTTGGCACCCGGCAATAACAGCCCCTCAAGCCACAACTGCCGCAGTAATAGAAAAGCCCCTCGCGGGGCTTTGTCGTTTTTGTGGCGGATGAACGGTCAGGCCTCGGCCTTGTTCAGCCACTCCACCTTGTACTGGGCGCCGGCGCCCTGGGCCAGCTTGGCACAGAGGGGTTTGAGGAAGGCTTCGATCTGCTCGTCCAGCAGCCAGGGCGGGCTCACTATCAGCATGCCTGAGCCGTTCATGCCCCAGTCGGCGGTCTGGCCGGCCACTTCCAGCTCGGCCACCAGGACGTTACCGAAGTTCTCCCGCTTGATGGCGCGCAGCATGTCGCGGGACTTGTCCGCCTCTTCACCCAGAATGGGATACCAGAGGGCATAGATGCCGGTGGCCCAGCGTTTTTGTGCCTTTTTCAGGGTATCGACTACCGCGAAGTAATCTTCCTTCAGCTCATAGGGCGGGTCGATCAGCACCAGGCCGCGGCGTGGCGTGGGCGGCAGCAGGGCCACCAGCCCCTCGAAGCCGTCACGGTGGTGGACGGCGACGCGGGGGTCGTAACCCATGTTGGCGCGCAGGTCTTCCACCTCGTTGTTGTGCAGCTCCATCAGCGCCAGCTTGTCCTGCTCGCGGGTGAGGCGGCGCGACAGCTCGGGGGAGCCCGGGTAGTAGCGCAGCTGGCCATCGATATTCATGTCGGCGATGACGTCCAGATAGGGGGCCATGGTGGACCACTGGGCCCGCTCATCCCACAGTCGGCCAATGCCATCGGCGTATTCCGCCTTCTTCTGGGACCAGTCGCCGCGCAGGTCGTAGAGACCGCCGCCGGCATGGGTATCCAGCACGATGAAGGGTTTCTCCTTCTTCTTGAGGGACTCGATGATCAGGGCCTGGACGGCGTGTTTCAGCACGTCGGCGTGGTTGCCGGCGTGAAAGGCGTGGCGATAACTCAGCATATTAGGTCTCTGAGGGGGCCCTGCTGGGCCCCCAGTAACAATAGATAGTTCAACAGGTTGCGGCTGTCGCCGCGAAACAGGGTTAGGCTGCGCAGGGTCTGCAGCAGCACCCCTTGTTGCAGTCGCTCCAGCTCCAGCTCGTGGGCCAGCATGGCCTGATACTCCTGCTCGCCGAGCCGCGCCTTGGCGCTCGAACGCAGGGTGCGCCAGGGGCCGAGCACCGCCTCGGTCTGCACCAGCGCCGGTTGCAGGTCGGTGAGATCCACCGGGATGCTGCTCTGATCAAGCCGGTGCAGCAACAGGGCCAGGTTGACGTTGCCCCCCAGTGCCTGCACGCTGAGCCAGTCCTGGCTGCGCGCGCCGTAAACCTCACCGCTCCAGTGCCAGAAGTCGAGCGGGCCCGGCAGTTCATGGGCGTCGATCCGCTCGCTCGTCATCAGCTGTTCGTCACGCAAGGAAGGCTTGCTCCATGGTTTCCAGCTCCTCACTGAGGCTCATCCACTCCAGCTCCACCCCTTCCAGCTCCTCCTTGATGGGGCCCTGGGACTTGAGCAACTCGGAGAGCTTCTGCTTGGCGCTCTCTTCATAGATGGCGGGGTCGGCCAGCTGCTCTTCCACCGCGGCCAGCTTGGCCTGCAGCTTCTCCATGCTGGTTTCGAGCTTCTCCAGCTTCTGGCGCAGCGGTCGGGTCGCTTGCCGGAACTCCGCCTCGCGCCGCTTCTGATCCTTGCGCGCCACCGCCGAGTTGGCGGAGACGACGCCGTCATCCTGTTTGGCGTTGGCCTCTTTCTCCTGCTCGCCGAGCCACTTGTGGTAGTCGTCCAGATCGCCGTCGAAGGCCTCGACCCGGCCACCGTGCACCAGATAGAAGTCATCTGTGGTGGTACGCAGCAGGTGACGGTCGTGGGAGACCACCACCATGGCGCCCTCGAAGCCTTGCAGCGCCATGGTCAGGGCGTGGCGCATCTCCAGATCTAGGTGGTTGGTCGGTTCATCCAGCAGCAGCAGGTTGGGCTTTTGCCAGGTGATGAGGGCCAGCACCAGCCGCGCCTTCTCGCCGCCGGAGAAGGGGGCCACCTTGTCGAGCGCCTTGTCGCCGTGAAAGCCGAAGCTGCCCAGGTAGTTGCGCAGCTCCTGCTCGGTCTTGTCCGGCGCGAGGCGCACCAGATGATCGAGGGGTGAGTCGTCCAGGCGCAGGGTCTCCAGCTGATGCTGGGCGAAGTAGCCGATGCTCACCCCGGCGCTCACTTCCAGCTTGCCGGAGAGCGGCGGATTGGAGCCCGCCAGCATCTTGATGAAGGTGGATTTGCCGGCACCGTTGCGACCGAGCAGGCCGATGCGTGAACCCGGTACCAGGTTGAGTTTGATCTTCTCCAGGATCACCTTGTCGCCGTAACCGGCGCTGAGGTTTTCCATGGCAATCAGCGGGGTCGGCAGGGCCGACGGCTCGCGAAACTCGAAGCTGAACTCGGAGTCGGCGTGGGCGGGCAGGATCTTCTCCATCCGCTCCATGGCTTTCAACCGGCTCTGGGCCTGGCGGGCCTTGGAGGCCTTGTAGCGGAAGCGATCCACATAGGATTGCATGTGGGCCATCTCCCGCTGCTGCTTCTCGTACATGGACTGCTGCTGGGCCAGGTGTTCGGCGCGCTGCAGTTCGAAGTCGGAGTAGCCGCCGCTGTATTCGTTGAGCTTGCCGTTCTCAATATGGATGATGCGAGTCACCACAGAGTCGAGGAAGTCGCGGTCGTGAGAGATGAGCACCAGCGTGCCCTGATAGCCCTTGAGCCACTTCTCCAGCCAGATGACGGCGTCGAGATCCAGGTGGTTGGTCGGTTCATCGAGCAGCAGCAGATCGGAGCGGCAGAGCAGCGCCTGGGCCAGGTTCAGGCGCATGCGCCAGCCACCGGAGAAGCTGCGCACCGGCGAGCCGAGCTGCTCGTCGCCAAAGCCGAGGCCGTGCAACAGCTCGGCGGCGCGGGCGCGAATGCTGTAGGCACCTATGGTGTCGAGCTTGCCGTGCAGCTCGGCCACCAGCAGACCATTGTCATCCCGCTCGGCCTGGGCCAGCTCGGCCTCCAGCGCGCGGAACTCCTTGTCGCCGTCGATCACGTAGTCGAGGGCGGAGCAGTCCAGCGCCGGGGTCTCCTGCGCCACCCCGGCAATCTGCCAGCCGGTGGGCAGGCTGAAGCTGCCGCTGTCGATGGCCAGCTCGCCCCGTACCAGTGCAAAAAAGGTGGACTTGCCACAGCCGTTCTTGCCCACCAGACCCACTTTGTGGCCGGGGTGAATGGTGGCGGATGCGTTGTCCAGCAGCTTGCGGCCGCCGCGGATCAGTTCGATTTGACTGGCAACTATCATGGATTGGTCTGCTTGGCTCAAATGAAGGAGAAAAACTGGCGCGGATCTTACGTGAAATGGCGCCGGTTTGCACTTTAGGTGCGGGCCTGCTACTAGCTGGCACCACAAAAACATGTCATAACAGAACTATCAATCAGGATGACGGTGGAGGCTAGCATGCTGCATATCAGGGACATCATGACGACCCGGGTCGCCACCGTATCCATGGACGACAGGTTGAGTGTCATCAAGGAGATCTTCGAGCAGGCCCACTTTCGCCACCTACTGGTGCTGGAGGAGGAGGAGCTGGTAGGGGTCATCTCCGATCGCGACCTGTTTCGCGCCATCAGCCCCTATCTCGACTCCGAGGCCGAGATGAGCCGCGACACCGAGACCCTCAACCGTCGCGCCCACCAGATCATGAGCCGCCACCCCATCACCATCGCTCCCCAGCTCACGGTGCGGGAGGGGGTCAAGCTGATGCTGGAGAAGAACGTCTCCTGCCTGCCGGTGCTGGAAAATGGCGCTCTGGTCGGCATCATCAGCTGGAAGGATCTGCTGCGCGCGGCCCTCGACAGCGACGCCTTCTAACCTGCCGGCACGGCTTGCAAGAGAATGAAAAAGGGCTCCGCGGAGCCCTTTGTTGTTGGCGGTCATGGCGCCTTGCCCCTCTGTCAGGGCAGCGGCTCCACCAGCAGGATATGGGAGTCATGCCCCGTCACCCGCACCTTGCTGCCGGCGAGCAGTGGCTGGCTGCAGCGCACCGTCCAGGCGGTGTCGTCCAGGTGTACCCGGCTCATCCCCTGAGTCACGTCATCCAGCAGCACCAGCTCGCGCCCCAGATACCCCTGCATCCGCTCGTTGATGGGGGCGGCGGCATCCTGCTCCGATCGATCCCGGCGGTGTTGCCAGCGCCACCAGGCCCAGGTGGTGAGCAGGGATTGCAGGGCGAACAGCAGCAGCTGGGCCTGCCAGCCGAAGGGCCAGACCAGCAGCAGCAGGCCCACCTCCAGCGCGGCGATGCCGGTCCAGAGCAGAAAGCCCACCGAGCCCAGCACCTCGATGGCCAGCAGCACGAAGCCGAGCCCCAGCCAGTGCCAATGGGTCAGTCCCTCGAACAGGGCTGTCATGACTTGCCGCCCTTGCCATCCTTGAACAGCTCGGCCATGCCGGCCACGGCGCCGATCAGGCTGCCCGCCTCCAGCGGCATCATCACCACCTTGCTGTTGGGGCCTTCACCGATGCGGGCCAGCGCCTCTGTGTATTTCTGGGCCACGAAGTAGTTGATGGCCTGCAGATCCCCTTCGGCGATGGCTTTTGACACCATGTGGGTCGCCTTGGCTTCCGCCTCGGCGGCTCGCTCCCGCGCTTCGGCGGCGAGGAAGGCGGCTTGACGCTCCCCCTCGGCTTTGAGGATCTGGGACTGCTTCTCACCTTCCGCTTTCAGGATCTTGGACTGGCGCACCCCTTCGGCTTCCAGCACCTCGGCCCGTTTTTGGCGCTCGGCCTTCATCTGGGCGTTCATGGCTTCGACCAGCGCCAGCGGCGGACGTACATCCTTGATCTCGATCCGGGTCACCTTGATGCCCCAGGGGGCGGTGGCCGCATCCATGGTACGCAGCAGCTTCTCGTTGATGGTGTCGCGTTGGGAGAGCATCTCGTCCAGCTCCATGGCGCCCAGTACTGTCCGCATGTTGGTCATGGTCAGGTTGCGGATGGCGCTGGTGAGATCGTTGACCTCATAGCCCGCCTTGCGGGCATCTACCACCTGCACGAAGCTGATGGCGTCTATGGTCACGTTGGCGTTGTCGCGGGAGATCACCTCTTGCGCCGGGATGTCCAGCACCTGCTCCATCATGATGATCTTGTGGCCGATGCGATCTATGTAAGGGATCAGCAGGTTGAGGCCGGGGGAGAGGGTGCGGGTGTAGCGGCCGAAGCGCTCCACGGTCCAGTTGTAACCCTGCGGCACTATCTTGATACCGGCGCTCAGGGTGAGAAGTACCAGAAACACGAAGATCCCCAGCACAATCAATGATTCATTCATCATTTAGCTCCTTATGAAACACTTTCACTAGCCTATGGCCTTGCGTGCGGCACCACAAGCGCCTTTGTCATCATACGGCTTTGTTAATT
>NZ_NEVB01000092.1:0-6447 GCF_002259925.1 Aeromonas sp. A35_P
ATGCGCATACACGCTCCTATTGATTGGTTATTCAATTCTTGAGAAGGCAAAAAACTACACGGTTTCGCTCATTTCCACAAGCTTGGCCCGTGTGAGTGACTTATTTTTCACCATTTTCCCGTCACGGCAATACGACCATTGGCGCAGATCCGTTTACGAAAAATGAGTGAAAATGCAGCAGCGCTGCACGCAACTGGCGCCCGCCCCAAACGGGGCAGGCGCCAGAAAAGAAAGAGCCCACTGCACGCAGTGGGCCCAAACATCATGCCTGGAGTAACAGACGGTTGATACGGGAGACGAAGCTCGCCGGATCATTGAGCCCGCCCTGCTCGGCCAGCTGAGCCTGTTCGTGCAGCAGGGTGACCCACTCGCCGAACAGTGCCTCGTCCTGGATGGTGTCGAGCTTCTTCACCAGAGCGTGGTCGGGGTTCAGTTCCAGAATGTACTTCTGCTCCGGCACCGGCTGACCGGCGGCGCGCATCAGCTTGATCATCTGGGTGCTCATGCCGTGCGCATCGGTGACGATGCAGGAGGGTGAGTCGGTCAGACGGTGGGTGACGCGCACCTCTTTTACCGCCTCGCCCAGGCTCTGCTTGACCCGCTCCACCAGACCGGCGTTGGCCTTCTCGGCCTCTTCCTGTGCCTGCTTGGAGGCTTCGTCTTCCAGATCGCCGAGATCCAGCTCGCCACGGGTGACGGAGACCAGCTGCTTGCCGTCGAACTCGGTCAGGTGGCTCATCAGCCACTCGTCGACCCGCTCCCACATCAGCAGCACTTCGACGCCCTTCTTGCGGAAGATCTCGAGGTGCGGGCTGTTCTTGGCGGCAGCGTAGGAGTCGGCGGTGATGTAGTAAATCTTCTGCTGGCCTTCCTTCATGCGGCCAACGTAATCCTCCAGCGACACGGTCTGGGCTTCGCCCTCGCCGGCAGTGCTGGCAAAGCGCAGCAGCTTGGCGATCTCTTCGCGGTTGGCGTAATCCTCGGCCGGGCCCTCTTTGAGCACATTGCCGAACTCGCTCCAGAACTTGGCGTACTTCTCGGCATCGTCCTTGGCCAGCTTGGCCAGCATGGTCAGCACGCGCTTGGAGCAGGCCTTGCGCAGGGAGACGGTCACCTTGTTGTCTTGCAGGATCTCGCGGCTGACGTTGAGCGGCAGATCGTTGGAGTCCAGCACCCCTTTGACGAAGCGCAGGTAGGTCGGCATGAACTGCTCGGCGTCATCCATGATGAAGACGCGCTGCACGTAGAGCTTGAGGCCGTGCTTCTGCTCGCGGTTGTAGAGGTCAAACGGTGCGCGGGCCGGTACGTAGAGCAGGCTGGTGTACTCCTGCGCCCCTTCCACCCGGTTGTGACCCCACAGCAGCGGATCTTCGAAGTCGTGGGCGACGTGCTTGTAGAACTCCTGATACTCCTCATCCTTGATGTCCTTCGGGTTGCGGGTCCAGAGCGCAGTGGCGCGGTTGACCTGCTCCCACTCGCCCGGGGTGCCGACGATGGTTTCACCCTCTTCTTCCCGATCCGGGGTACCCTCTTTGAACATCTCCACCGGCACGCTGATGTGGTCGGAATATTTGCTGACCACGGAGCGCAGGCGCCAGTCGTCGAGGAACTCGTCCTCTTCGGCACGCAGGTGCAGGATGACGTCAGTACCGCGACCCTCTTTGGTCACGTCGGCCACGGTGAAGGAGCCTTCCCCTTCCGACTCCCACTGCACGCCCTGGTCCGGTTCGGTGCCGGCGGCGCGGGAGACCACGGTCACCTTGTCGGCGACGATGAAGGCGGAGTAGAAGCCCACCCCGAACTGACCGATCAGCTGGGAGTCGCGGCCCTGATCACCGGAGAGGTTCTTGAAGAACTCGGCGGTGCCGGATTTCGCGATGGTGCCCAGGTGCTCGATCACCTGATCCCGGGTCATACCGATCCCGTTATCGGAGATGGTCAGGGTCCGTTTTTCTTTATCAACCACCAGGCGAACGCGCAACTGGCCGTCGTTTTCGAACAAAGAGGCATCTGAAAGCGCCTTGAAGCGCAGCTTGTCCGCCGCATCGGAGGCGTTGGAAATAAGCTCGCGCAGGAATACTTCTTTGTTGGAATAGAGGCTGTGGGCCATCAGGCTCAGCAGTTGTTTGACTTCAGTCTGAAACCCGTGGGTTTCGGCATGAACGCTTTGGGTCATCGACACTATCCTCAGGCGATTCGGGTTGAACATATTCCCGATCCAAGATGGGGCCGGCAATCGCCATTTCAAGGGGACAAATACAACGAACGGTGCGAATGGCGATTTTTGCGCCAATCGAGGCTGTAGCCCCATCCTGCACAAACAAAAAACCCGCCGAGGCGGGTTCTGGTATCGTGGGCTGAGTCGCGACGCAGGGCCTGTTGAAGCACAGATGCCGACTCAGTTGAGGGACTGACGCTGACTCAATTAAGGCGCTGACGCTGACTCAGTTGAGGGGCTGACGCCCCATCAGGGAGTGGGAGAGCGTGGTGCCGTCCACCAGCTCCAGCTCGCCGCCCACCGGCACCCCGTGGGCAATCCGGCTCACCTTGACGCCGGCGGCGCGGGCCATGTCGGCGATGTACCAGGCGGTGGCGTCCCCTTCGATAGTGGGGTTGGTGGCCAGAATAAGCTCGCTGATGGACTCCTCCTTCAAGCGCCGCTCCAGGATCTCCAGCCCCAGCTCTTCCGGGCCAATGCCGTCCAGCGGCGACAGATGGCCCATCAGCACGAAGTAGCGGCCGGAGAACTGGCCGGTCTGCTCGATGGCGGCCACGTCCGCCGGGCTCTCCACCACGCACAGCAGGCCGTTCTCTTCGCGCTTCGGATTGGCGCAGATCTCGCAGCGCTCGTTCTCGGTGAAGGTGCGGCAGTGGCTGCAGTGGCCAATCTCGGTCAGGGCGCGAGAGAGCAGCTGGGCCAGCCGCAGGCCGCCGCTGCGCTCACGCTCGAGCAGGGTAAATGCCATGCGCTGGGCCGACTTGGGGCCGACACCCGGCAGCACCTGCAGGGCTTTCATCATCTCATCCAGCAGCGGGCTGAATTTCATGGGCTTGGTATCCTTTGACGCTGTGTCGGCCGCGGCGCCCTGACGGGCAAGGAGCGTGACCGAACCTATCTTGTTGGCGCAGGACTATACCCGAGCCAACCCCGAGCGCCAATGGCCTTGTGCCCTCAGCCCTCTGCCGAAACGGGGGATGATGCCGCACTCGCCAGCAGGATGCGCTGGCGACCGCTGTAGATCTCGGCCCGCCCCGGGCGGCAAAAGCCCACCAGGGTGAGTCCGGTCTGCTCGGCCCGCTCGACTGCGAGCTCGGTGGCAGCCGAGATGGCGAGCAGGATCTCCACCCCGGCGCTGGCGCACTTTTGCACCATCTCGAAGCTGGCGCGGCTGGTCACCAGGATGGCGCCGTCGCGCCGTTGGCTTCGCTGCAGATGCCCCACCAGCTTGTCCAGCGCGATATGGCGTCCCACGTCCTCGCGAATGGCGAGGATGTTGCCCTCGCCATCCACGTGCACGGCGGCATGGGTCGCCCCCGTGCTCTGCCCCAGCAGCTGAAGCGGGCGCAGCGCGCTCAGCACCTTGTCGATATGGCCCACCGCAAGGCGCTGGCTGTCGGGCAGCCTTGGCTGGGCGCGCACCACCTGCTCTAGGCTCTCGCTGCCGCAGATACCGCAGCCGGTGCGCCCGGCCAGGGTGCGCCGTTTCTCTTTCAGGCGATGAACGCAGCGATTGGCCAGAGTGATGTGCAGCTCGATGCCGCGGCAGGCGCTCTGCTGCTCGATGTCGTGGATATCGAGCAGGCTGTCGATGATCCCCTCCGACAGCGAGAAGCCGATGGCGAAATCCTCCAGATCGGCGGCCGAGCACATCATCACGCTGTGGGCGATGCCGTTGTAGACCAGCGCCACCGGGGTTTCACAGGGCAACTGCATGGCGCTGTCGGTGGTGACACCGCGCTGATGGTAATGGACCACCTCGCGATGGGCGCTGAGCGCCTGCGGGGTGTCGGGGTCGAGTTCAAGCAACATCTGGGGGCCCCTTAGTTGAGAGTGCGGGGATCTTTGGCCGAGATCCCGAGCCGTTTCATTTTCGACAGCAAGGTGGTGCGCTTCATGCCGAGGCGCTGGGCCGCGCCCCGCTCACCGGCGACGATGCCGTTGCACGCCTTCAGCGCCCGGATGATGCTGGCTCGCTCATCCTCCCCCTGTGCCTCGTCACCTTGCGGCAAGGCGGGCAGCGGCTCACGAAACAGCTCCCGGGCCGGCTCGTCATAGACCAGGGTCTCTATCTTGTGAAAGCCCTTGAGGGGCAGCAGCTCGTCCGGCGAGAGGTTGAGCACATGGCCGCGGGTCATCACTACCGCTCGCTCGATGATGTTCTCCAGCTCACGGATGTTGCCGTACCAGGGGAGCGACACCAGCATCTTCATGGCATCGG
Organism: Aeromonas sp. A35_P; assembly: GCF_002259925.1. Classification (NCBI taxonomy): domain Bacteria; kingdom Pseudomonadati; phylum Pseudomonadota; class Gammaproteobacteria; order Aeromonadales; family Aeromonadaceae; genus Aeromonas; species Aeromonas sp. A35_P. The sequence continues at coordinate 4,440 of NZ_NEVB01000092.1, forward strand.
CCGGGATGGAGGTGATGGTGCGGCGCATCCGCTTGGCGATCTTCTTGATGAAGAAGTTGACCAAGAGCGGAATATCCTCGCGCCGCTCGCGCAGGGGCGGCAGCTCGATGGGAAAGACGTTGAGCCGGTAATAGAGGTCGCTTCTAAAGCGCTTGTTCTTGACCATGGAGAGCAGGTCGCAGTTGGTGGCCGCCACCAGCCGCACGTCGATGGCAATGGGGTTGCTGTTGCCCACCCGCTCCAGCTCGTGCTCCTGCAAGACCCGCAACAGTTTAGGCTGCAGATCGAGCGGCATGTCCCCCACCTCGTCGAGGAACAGGGTGCCCTTGTGGGCCCGCTCGAAGCGGCCGATGCGCTGGGTCAGCGCCCCGGTGAAGGCCCCCTTCTCGTGGCCGAACAGATCGCTCTCGATAAGGCCGGTAGGAATGGCGGCGCAGTTCACCTTGACCATCTCGTGATCGTGGCGGGCACTCAGGGCGTGAATGGCCTGGGCGATCAGCTCCTTGCCGGTGCCGGTCTCCCCCAGAATGAGCACGGTGCAGTCGCTCTGGGCCACCAGCTTCACCTTCTCCAGCACCCTCTCCATCACGGCGCTCTGGTAGATGATGTTGGCAAAGTCCCCCTGCGGCGCGGGCCCGTCAACCCGAAGCGTCTTCTCCCTGGCACCGGTGGTGTTGGAGATCTCCTGCTGCGCCTGCACGTTGTTCATGGCAATCGCCGTGCGCGCCGCCACTTGTTCGAGCAGCGAGATATCGAGGTCGGCGAAGAAATCCGCCTGTGGGTGAGAGAGGATCAACACCCCCAGCAGATTGCCCCGATAGCGCAGCGGCAGGATGCAGGAGCTGTCGGCGTCGGGGGGCAGGATCTGGGAGGTGAAGCGGCAGCTCGACTGACAGCCGTGGCCCTGCTCGCGATAGAGGAAGAAGGGCTCGCTGTGGCCGAGCGCCCCCTGCAGGCAGTTCTTCTCAAAACACGAATGGTTGATGATGCCCGGCTGTTCGCGCTGCTGCTGATTGACCAGGTAACTCTTGAAGCTGTCGGAGGTGGCGTTGTACTCGGCCAGACACAGACTGCTGATGCCAACGTGGTGGTGCAGTATGGTGAACAGGCTCTTGGGCAGCTCGGCGATACGCACCAGCTTGATCACCGCGTTGGTCACGTCCACCAGGATCTTGCAGCTGTCGCGCTCAAGGCGCAGGGAGTTGGCCTGCTCCAGGGTGCGCTCCTTGTCCAGCACGTTCTCCAGCGCAATGGCGATGATGGCGGCCAGCTGGGTCAGCTTGGCCAGGGTCTCCATCGTGAAGTTGTCAAGGCGCGTATTGATGAATTCGACACAGCCCAGGTGGCTACGAGCCGTGGTGATGGGGAGCTGGCAATAAGAGCGCAACCCCTCGTAAATTCCTTGTTCATCGAGTGGGACACAGCGGTTGGTAAAGCGGGCGGCCGGTAGGACAATCGCCTGGGTGCCGGCTTCCGTGGCCATGTGCAGATCTGTCTTACGGCAGACAAGGTGGGTTGGGCCACTGCGCCCCAAATAGCAGAAGCTGACCTCCCCCTGTGCTCCCCGGTTCAGTATCAGGTTGACCCTGGTCACGCCGCCAAAACCAGCATCAATCTGGTTGAGTTTGAGGAGGAAGTCATCGAGGGTCACAGCCGACAGAAGGGATTTGGAGAGCAGGAGAAATCCGTCGTCCCAGATGGGGGAAATCTCGTCCAGAGGGATAGCACTCACATTTAGCATTGCGGCCTCACGTTATATCAATTGCAGTCACCAGTCAGGCTCTCCCTGCCATCGTATGGCGGCAATCTCAGCCCACCAAAATAAATAGCTGCAGCACGGGAAAATGCTGTCAATAAGAGCGAGGTGAGCAGAGATGCCCCATGTTGCAATTCCAGCTCTGTTATTAACGCCTGATAACAAAAAATAACATTGTCATGGGCTGATATATTGGAATGGCAACCCATCATAGATGAGCAGTAATTTCATTACAATCTACATCAATATATC
>NZ_NEVB01000093.1:0-9093 GCF_002259925.1 Aeromonas sp. A35_P
ATCGGACTCTTTCATGGCTTGCAGCAGCTTGTGCTTGAGCATCCAGGCGGTGTCATATTTGACGCCCAACTGGCGCTTTAGCTCCATCGCTGACAAACCTGTTTTGGTTTGTGACAACAGGTGCATCGCCAGAAACCACTTGGTCAGCGGGAGCTTGGTGTTTGCGAAAATAGTGTTCCCAGTCAATGACATCTGGTGATGGCAGTGATTGCATTGCAGCACGCGTGGCCGACTTTTCAGGTGACAACAGGTCTTGTTGGCACATTCAGGGCAGACAAAGCCGTGAGGAAAACGCCAAGTGAACAACGCGTTTTCGCACTGAGCTTCAGTGCCATAGTCCTTGAGAAGCTCAAACAGGCTGTAGCCTTTCTGGAATTGGACTTTGCTTTTGGCCATGATCTCGCTCCTCGATAACTGTGCATAAGATCAGTATAGTTCGGGGTGACTGCTAATCATGGGTAATCAGGTAAGTTTATGGATTTTAATGAGCAGCCACTACTCAACAGCGCCGGGCGCATCAGTCGAAAACAGATGGAGCAAATAGCCCACAAACATTATGAGGCTTTCCATTTGCAGCGCAGCAGGCAGGAGGCTCTGGCGGAAGACAAAAAAGAACTCAAGGAATTGGAAAGATTAGAGCAACGCCTGAACCGGAAAAGGAAGCAGACAAAGTGACCCAACCCGCCCCCAAATTTCAGGAAGAATACAGTGCCAAGTTACCGGCACTGACGTTGTTGACCAACCTGGGGTGGTCCTTCCTCTCTCCTGAACAGGCGTTGGCCGCCCGGGGTGGCAAGGCCGATGAGGTGGTTTTACGCCAGGTGCTGCGCAGTGAACTCCAGAAGCGCACCTTCACCTTTGCTGGCAAAAGCTACCCCCTGTCCGAAAAGGCTATCGACAACCTGGTTGCCGAGGTGTGCAGCCCTGCCCTTAATGAGGGCCTGCTCACGGCTAATGAGCGCCTGTACAACCACCTGTTGTATGGCATCTCGGTCACTGAGTTTGTGGAGGGTAAAAAGGCCAACCCGACGGTTGCGCTGATTGACTGGCAAAACCCGGCCAATAACCGCTTTGTGTTTACCGAAGAGTTTACCGTTACCCGCTCTGGCGGCGTGGAAAGTCGCAGGCCCGACATAGTGTGCTTTGTAAACGGTATTCCGCTAGTGGTGATTGAGGCCAAACGCCCCGATGGCAATGCCAAAAAAGGCCCCACCATTGACGAAGGCATTTCCCAAAGCCTGCGTAACCAACGCCATGACGAAATCCCGCTGCTGTTCGCCTACAGCCAACTGCTGCTGTCCATTAACGGCAATGATGGCCGCTATGGCACCTGTGGCACGCCCGCTAAGTTTTGGGCCGCCTGGCGTGAAGAGGACATCAGTGATGCCCAGATGCACACCACCAAGAACAAGACGCTCAACGACGCACAGTTGGCAAACCTCTTCAGTCATCGCCCGGCAAAAGACCTGGACTGGTACCGAAGCCTTTTAGGGGGCGGCGAGCTGGCTGTTACCGGGCAAGATCAACTGCTGATCAGCCTGTTAAGCCCTGCCCGGCTACTGGAAATGGCCCGTTACTTTACCTTGTTCGATAAAAAGGCCGGCAAAATAGTTGCTCGTTACCAGCAGGTATTTGGCATTAAGCGACTGATTGAACGCATCAATACTCGCAGCAGCACCGGCGGCCGTGAAGGTGGCGTGATCTGGCATACCACGGGTTCGGGCAAGTCCTTCACCATGGTGTTTTTAAGTAAGGCGCTGATCCTGCACGACAGCCTGAAACAATGCCGCATTGTGGTGGTGACCGACCGGGTAGATTTGGAAGACCAGCTCAGCAAAACCTTTGCCTCGGGTGGTGAACTGGCCGGTAAGAAAGACAAGGCCGCCGCCATGGCCACCTCTGGCAAACGCCTGGCCGAGCAGATTGGCAAAGGCACCGAGCGGATTATCTTCTCGCTGATCCAAAAATTTAATACCGCCACCAAACTGCCGGAGTGCGTAAACAACAGCGCGGATGTGATTGTGCTGATTGACGAAGGCCACCGCAGCCAGGGCGGTGAAAACCACATCCGCATGAAGCAGGCGCTGCCCAATGCTGCTTTCGTCGCTTTTACCGGCACGCCGCTGCTAAAAGACGACAAGACCACCAATAAATTTGGCCCCATTGTCCACGCCTACACCATGCAACGCGCCGTGGAAGATAAGACCGTAACGCCACTGCTATACGAAGAGCGCATTCCCGACTTGGACGTGAATGAACGCGCCATCGACAGCTGGTTTGAACGCATCACCGAGGGGCTTTCAGACGAGCAAAAGGCCGACCTGAAGCGCAAGTTTGCCAAAAAAGGCCAAGTGTATAGCGCGGATGACCGTATCCGCCTGATTGCCCTGGATATCGCCAACCACTTCGTTAAAAATATCGACGACGGCCTAAAGGGCCAACTGGCCTGCGACAGTAAGCTGTCGGCCATCAAATACAAAAAGTACCTGGATGAGGCCGGCTTGTTTGAATCTGCCGTGGTAATGAGCCCCCCGGACAGCCGTGAAGGCAATACCGCCATAGATGAAGCCGCCACGCCGGAAGTGACCCAGTGGTGGAAAGACAACGTTGGCAGTCAGGACGAACAGGATTACACCAAGGAGCTGATTAAGCGCTTTGATAAAGACGACGCCCTGAAAATGCTGATTGTGGTGGACAAGCTGCTCACTGGCTTCGATGAGCCGAAAAACGCTGTGCTGTACATCGACAAGCCGCTGAAAGAGCACAACCTCATTCAGGCGATTGCACGGGTAAATCGCCTGCATCCGAAGAAACAGTTTGGCCTGCTCATCGACTATCGCGGCATTCTGGCGGAATTGGATACCACCATCGCCAAGTATCAGGATCTGGCCTCCCGTACCCAGGGCGGTTACGACATCAATGATATTGCTGGCCTCTACAACCAGATGAGTACCGAGTACAAGCGCCTGCCGCAGCTCTATAAGCAGCTATGGTCCATATTCGATGGCGTAAAAAACAAGAACGATATCGAACAGTTGCGCCAGGTTCTGGTACCCAAAATCGAAGCACGGGACGATGAGCTGGTTGATGTGCACCTGAAGGTGCGGGAAGACTTTTACGAGGCTCTGACGGCCTTCGCCAGTTGCCTGAAAGTCGCCCTGCAATCGGCCACCTTCTTTGAAGATAAAAGCTTTAGCGATGCCGACCGCCGCCACTACAAAGAAACGGTGAAGCAGTTCTCCAGCCTGCGCCAACTGGTGCAGCAAGATGCTGGCGAAAAAATCGACTACGACGAATACGCCGACCAGGTGAAAAAGCTGCTGGATAAGCATGTGGTGGGTGTACAGGTCAAAGAACCCGACGGCGTGTATGAAGTGGGCAAGATGGGCCAATCGACGCAGCCACAAGACTGGAGCGAAGATAAAACCCGCAACGAAACCGACATCATCAAAACCCGCGTAACCCGCATGATTGAGCAGGAGTTACGGGATGACCCCTACGCTCAGGAAGCCTTCTCAGCCTTGTTGCGTCAAGCCATTGAGGAAGCCGAAAAGCTGTTTGACCACCCACTGAAACAGTACATGCTGTTCCGTGAGTTTGAAGAGCAAGTACAGGACAGGCGCCTGGGGGACATTCCCGATGTGTTTGCCGGCAATCGCCACGCCCAGGCCTACTTCGGCGTATTCAAGAAAGTGCTGCCAGCCGCCTTGGCGGTGATGGACCAACAAGTGCAGGACAAATGGGTAAAAGTCGCCTTTGAAATCGACCAGGCGGTAGAAACGTCCGTTGCCGAGCACTCCATCAACCCGCAAAACATCGAAGCCGACATCCGCAAGAAGCTACTGCCGCGAATGTTCCAGGAATGCAAAGCCATTGGCGGCGGCATGGACCAGGCCAAGAACATTGTTGAGATGATTGTGCAGATCACCCGTGTGGGTTTGAGCGGACTGTAAGATAGATGAATGTGCCGGTAAAACCTCATAACCAGACCATGCACTTTCGCTACGGCGACGAGCAGATCACCGTTGAGCGAGTAAAGCGCCTGCAAGCCACGGGCAGGGTACTGATTAAGGTGCATCCGGATTGCCGGGTGATCGCATCTGCTCCCGAAGATGCTGACAACGAAGCCGTTCTATCCGCTGTAAAAAAACGGGGCCGGTGGATATATGAGCAGCTGCGTGACTTTCGCAAGCAGCTGGAGTTCACCACTGCGCGCCAGTACATCAGTGGCGAGAGCCACTACTACTTAGGCAAACAATATCTGCTGAAAGTGATAGAGGCCCCGGAACAGGTTCAAAGCGTAAAGCTGCTGGGCGGTAAGCTGGAGGTTTCTGTGCGAACAAAGTCCGCCGACAAGGTTAAAGCCCTGCTGGCTGACTGGTACAAAGCCCGCGCCAGAGAGCTTTTCGCCAAGCGCCTCGATGCCATGCTGGAGCAGGCACTATGGGTAGATGAACGTCCGCCACTGCGCATACTGACCATGCAGACCCAATGGGGCAGTTGTTCCCCCAATGGCCGTATCACCCTGAATCCCCACCTGGTTAAAGCCCCTCGCGAATGCATTGACTATGTGATCCTGCACGAGCTTTGCCACATCGCCGAGCATAACCATAGCGAGCGCTTCTACCGGCTGATGGGGCAAGTGATGCCGGGGTGGGAGAAGACGAAAGCCAGGCTGGATGGGATGGCACATCAGTTGCTCACCGTGTGAAAGAGCAAACCACTATTCCAGATAGATAGGAATCATCGCGCCTGCTTTCCATCACCCAGCTTGGAGTGGCCAAGGTAGCGGGTTTCCATAGGGAAGCCCGCCCCTAACATTCCAGATAGATAGGAAAGCCCTTACCAAGATTCCAGGGGCACGTTCTTAAGCAGCATTCCACTATCTGGAATATCCGCACCAAGATTCCAGATAGATAGTTATGTGGAGGGGAACTGGACAGGGATTGGCCGGGAATGAGGGCGCTGATTCCACTGGTCAATAAACCACTGGATTCAATAGACTCAACTTTGTCACGAACGAACAAAATCAACATTTTCAATAAGTTGATTGAACACCAACGCCTTCAGTGCCATGCTGAAATTATGTTCAGTGGTGGAGCAACGCGATGGATGCGTTCAGTTGGGGGATGGCGGGCTTGTTGGCCTTCTTCACGCTTGTCTTCGTGTGGAGTCTGTATAGCTACAAGGCGCATACAAAAGAGCGGCACCATGAAACCGATCGCTGATATCGCCCTCATGGCGGTGGTTGTGCTGGGCTTGATGGCGCGGGGCAACACGCTGTTTGCTTGGCTGCTGATCTGCCTGCCACTGGTGTACTGGTGCTGGCCAATACTGGCATGGGCTACCAGGCGGCCCATCACGGCCAAGCTGCTGCTACTGGCCCTTGCCGCCCTCACCTGCTGGCACTGGCCCGCCGGGCTGTTCACAGCGCTGAGCATCGCGCTTGTCTGGTCGGTGAAAACCCTCAAGGCAACCCCACGTCCACAGCGCAAGGGTGGGCCGGTCATCAAAAAGTACTACTTCTGGAACTGACAGCGCGCCTCCTTGGCCACGCTGGCAATAAGGTGCCTTGAGCAGCCAAGCATCTCCTGAATTGCTGAATAGCTGTGGCCTGTCACCAACAGCCTGGCTATGTGCTGGCGCTTCTTCTCATCCTTCTGCCGGCCACGGTATTTCCCCTCCTCTTTGGCTTTGGCAATGCCTTGCTGCTGCCGGCGCCGCCTGTCGTCGTAGTCCTTGCGGGCCACGGCGGCCAGCATATCCAGCAGCATTCCGTTGACGGCCTGCAGGATGGCGCTGGTGAACCCGGAGCCGCTGTCACCCTGTAATGCCACCCAGGAGGTTGGCAGCTCGGGGGAGACGATGGCCAGTTGCTTCTGTGCCAAGCGCGCCTTCAATGTCTGCCAGTCGCCCTGGGTCAAACGGGCAAGGCGGTCAATCTGTTCCACCAGAACAATGTCTCGGGGCCCGGCATCGCGGATAAGCCGCATCAGCTCGGGCCGGGCCAGCGTAGCCCCGGATTCGTTCTCAATATAAAAAGAGGCGATCTGATGGCCATGCTCCCGGGCAAAGGTCACCAACTGCTCCTTGGCGCGCTCGGCATCTTGATCGGCCGTGGAGGCTGCGTATTCCGGCGAAGTTGAACAGCCATTCCGGCCAACGTGAACACCCTGATCCTTAACGCGCTCACGTCATCCCGTTTCTAACTCGACTGTTCAGATTGGGTCAACTCACTTCTCCTCTTTCTCATCGATTCTCCCTTCAGTGACAGCCGGTGAGCGTTGTGCATCAGCCGGTCCAGGATCGCATCTGCCAGGGTGTTGTCCCCCAAGCTCGCGTACCACTCTTCAGTTGGTAGCTGACTGACCACTATCGTCGAGTATTTCCCATACCGATCATCCATGATCTCCAGCAGTGCGTTGCGCTGCTCGGCATTCACTGCTTCNCGCGCTCGGCATCTTGATCGGCCGTGGAGGCTGCGTATTCCGGCGAAGTTGAACAGCCATTCCGGCCAACGTGAACACCCTGATCCTTAACGCGCTCACGTCATCCCGTTTCTAACTCGACTGTTCAGATTGGGTCAACTCACTTCTCCTCTTTCTCATCGATTCTCCCTTCAGTGACAGCCGGTGAGCGTTGTGCATCAGCCGGTCCAGGATCGCATCTGCCAGGGTGTTGTCCCCCAAGCTCGCGTACCACTCTTCAGTTGGTAGCTGACTGACCACTATCGTCGAGTATTTCCCATACCGATCATCCATGATCTCCAGCAGTGCGTTGCGCTGCTCGGCATTCACTGCTTCCAGTCCCCAGTCATCCAGGATCAGCAGCTCTATCCTTGCCAGTTGACCCAGCAGTCTGGCGTAACTGCCATCTACCTTGGCCTGGCTCAGTTCAAGCAGCAGACGTGGCAGCCGGTAGTAACGAGTGCTATGCCCTTGCTGACAGGCTTGGTAGCCCATCGCACAAGCCAAGTAGGTTTTTCCACTGCCACAGGGGCCGGTAATGAGCAGGTTCTGGCCCCGGCGCAGCCACTCTCCTTGGGCCAGGTTTGCTACCTGTGACCGCTCTAGGTTGCGTGCTGACTGGTAGTCCAGCTCCTGCACCGTGGCCTGGAGTTTGAGCCTTGCCTGCTTGACCAGCCGAGCTTGTTTACGCTGCTCCCGGCTCAGTTGTTCGTGTTCGACCAGCAGGCTCAGCCGTTCGATGAAGGGCAGCCCTTCGTAGGTACTCGCCTGTTCCAGTTGTTGTTGCACGGCATCCGCCATGCCGGTCAGTTTCAGGTTTCTCAGGCGGGCCAGTGTTTGTTGGGTCATGGGGCGTATCCTCTTTAGTGGAAGCTCTGGGGGCCGCGGATGTTCTCGTGCTCTTGCGGCAACTCTGGATAGCTCAGCGGGCTTGCGGGCAGTTGGTCGCGACCACTGGTCAGCACCGACTTGAGCTGTTTGAGCCGCACCAGTCCTTCCCGGTTGGCCAACTGGCAACAGGCCTCGACCCGTGATGGCGGATACTCCCGGCTCAGACTCAGGAGCCCCAGGCAGAGTCGGTATGCCTGCTCGGCATGGGCTTTCTCTTCCAATCGTTCGCTAACCCAGCACAGGGTGCCCGGTCCGATGTCGGCAGCCCACTGCTTGAGACGCCCTGGCGTCCAGCGTTGCTGCTTGCTGTGGCGTTCCGGCATGTGTTCCGGGAGCGTGCTCATCCCCGGGATGGTTTTACGCGGATGGCTCGCGACCAGCTGTTGCTGGTGATAGACCTGAAGCAAAGTGTCACCCGCATGGAGCTCCAGTTGCTGACCCACATACTGGTGTGGCACCGAGTAATGGTGCTGCTCATAGCTGACGTGATAGTCGATGTTGACCTTGACCGTTTTGATGGCGACATAGCGATAGGGATGCACCGGCAGTGGTCCCAGTACCGGGCGGTCCAACTGCTCAAACGCCTCGCGTCGGTTGCCGGGCAGTTGCTTGAACGGACGCTCGTTGAGTTCGTTCAGCAAGGCACGGATGCACTGGTTAAGCTCGGCCAGCGAGAAAAAGGTCTGGTGGCGCAGGCGAGCCAGGATCCAGCGCTCGACGATCTGCACACCTACCTCAGCCTTGGCTTTGTCCTTGGGCTTGTATGGACGAGCTGGCATCACCGCCACTTGATAGTGCTCGGCCAACTGCTGGTAGCTGGGGTTGAGCTCGGGATCGTATCGACAAGCCTTGCTGACACCGCTCTTGAGGTTGTCGGGGATCAGTAGTGCCGGTGTCCCGCCGAAAAACTCAAAGGCACGGACATGGCTTTGCAGCCAGTCAGGCAGTGACTGTGACCAGGTGGCCTCGGCAAAGGTGTAGTTGGACGCACCAAGCACGGCGACAAAGACTTGTGCCTGACGGACCTCACCCGTAGTCGGCGACACGATGGGCACCGTGGGCCCGCAGTAGTCAATAAAGAGCTTTTCCCCCGCCTTGTGGATCTGGCGCATGGAGCGCTTTTGCAACTGACACCAGGACTTGTAACGGTCGCAGAACTGGGAGTAGCTGTAACAGCTATTGGGATAGCGCTGGGTGTACTCCTCCCAGAGCAGCTGTTTGGAGACCCCCTTGCGCTTGAGCTCCTGATGGACAGAGGGCCAATCCGGCACAACATGGCGGGCCGAGATGGTGGTATCGGCCTGCGGATAGAACAGGGCAGCCAGTCGGCCATCATCAAGCTCGGTAGGTAAGGGCCAGGTAAGGCCAAGCGCCTGGGCACTGTTGAGGAGTTTCTGGATGGAGCCGACACTAACCTTGGTACAGATACTGATCTGGCGAAAAGAGAGCTGAGCCTCCAGCCGCAGTCGCAGTACTTCACGAATTTTACGCATTGCAATCCTCTTGGCAGACATAGGCTCTTCCCTGGCAAAAGGGAGAGCGTATCAAAGGTTGTTAAATCAATGCGTTAAGGATGATTCTGGTGAATGTGAACAGTGATTCCGGGATGTTGAACACTGTTTCCGGAAAGGAGGGGCAAAGTGTTCAGGTTGAGCCGGAATGAGCGTTCACATTGGTCCGGAAATGGTGTTCACGTTGAACCGGAATCGGTGTTCATGATCGGCCGGAATATGCA
>NZ_NEVB01000094.1:0-6387 GCF_002259925.1 Aeromonas sp. A35_P
ATCCACTTGTTCGCACCTTCCTTAGCGCAGTCAGCAGTTCATCCACCAGCGCTTCCACCGGCTTGCCGGCATTCAGCAGATGAATTTCCGGCTGCTCGGGGGCCTCGTAGGCGGAGTCGATACCGGTAAAATTCGTGATCTCCCCTGCTCGCGCCTTCTTGTAGAGTCCCTTGGGGTCGCGCTCTTCACAAACGGCGAGCGGCGCATCGACAAACACTTCGACAAACTCCCCTTCACCCACGAGATTGCGCACCAGCGCACGCTCGGCACGAAACGGCGAGATAAAGGCGGTGAGCACGATCAGGCCCGCATCCACCATCAGTTTTGCCACCTCACCGACACGGCGGATATTCTCCTGACGGGCGGCATCATCGAAGCCGAGATCGCCACAGAGGCCGTGGCGCACGTTGTCCCCATCCAGCAGATAGGTGTGCTTGCCTTGTGCGGCCAGCGCCTGCTCCAAGGCTCCCGCCAGGGTGGATTTACCCGCCCCGGAGAGGCCGGTGAACCAGATCACCAGCGGCTTTTGTCCTTTCTGCTCGGCCCTACGCTCTTTGCCCACGGCATGCTGATGCCACACGATATTGCTCATCCAAAACTCCTTGCTTGGCGCGCGCGCCTCAATGCTGAAACGGTCTGGCTCCTTGAGCTCAGCCTCTGGCCACTCGCCACTGACGGGTGCCATGGTGGTCGTGTATTCCTATTCCCTGCAAGGCACCAAGCCCCCAGTTGCGCCCCCTTAAAACGGAAACAGCAGGGGCACCATGACGATCACCCCGATGCTGTAAGCCAGGGAGACCGGCAGGGCCAATTTAAGGTAATCCGGCATCTTGTAGTTGCCCGCCGCATAGACCATCAGGTTGGTCTGATAGCCGTAGGGCAGGATAAAGCTGGAGCTCGCCCCGAACAGCACCGCCAGAATGAACGGCATGGTGGAGACATCCATGCTGAGCGCCAGCTGGTAACCCATGGGGAAGGCCAGGGCGGCGGCGGCGTTGTTGCTCATCAGCTCGGTCAGCACCAGGGTAAACAGGTAGATGCCGATAAAGGCGATGATGGGGCTGGCACCGTTGAACTCCCCCATCAGCCAGTCGGCGATGAGTTTGGCCAGCCCGCTCTGCTCCAGCTGATCGGCGATGGCCAGCGCGCCCCCCACCACCAGCCAGATATCCAGCGGAAAGCGGCGGCGGATCTCGTCCAGGGTCAGGATGCGGGAGAAGAGCAGCACCACCAGCATCACCAGCAGCCCCTTGAAGAGCGGCACCAGATCGAGCACCGACAGGGTCAGCACCCCGAGAAAGCCCAGTACCACGGCAGCGCTGCGCGTGGCATCGAGCCGGGTAGAGGCCTCCAGCCCGCTCACCACCACGAACTCGCGGGAGAGGGACTTGTTGCCCGCAAACTTGGGGCCCGGCGCCAGCAGCAAGGTGTCCCCTGCATGCAATTCAATCTGGCCGAGGCCACCGGTGAGCTGGGTCTCGCCCCGGCGCACCGCCAGCACCACCGCATCGAAGTGGGTGCGAAACTCCGCATCCTTGATGGTCTGACCCACCAGGCGCGAGCTGTGGCTGACGATCACCTCCACCAGATGCTGGCCGTTGAGCCGGTGCTGGCCGTAGAGATCCAGCCCCTTGAGCTCCTGCAACACGCCGACGCTCTCCACATCGCCACAAAACAGCAGCATGTCCCCCTCGTGCAGCTCGTGTTCCGGCTGCACCGGGCAGATCACCTGATTGCCGCGGATGATCTCGGCAAGATAAAGGCTTTTCAGGCTGCGCAGGCCATTCTCCTTGACGCTGCGTCCGGCCATGGGCGAGCCGGCGCCCACCTTGGCCTCGAGAAAATAGCCGGATTCGCGGCTCATCTCGGTGTCCTGCTCCGGCAGGTGGCGGGCAAACAGCAGCACGGCGATGAGGCCGGTCAGCAGGGTCCCCGCCCCCACCATGAAGAAGTCGAACATGCCGAGCGGCTTGGCCCCCATCTTGATGAGGAAGCTGTTGACGATAAGGTTGGTGGAGGTGCCGATCAGGATCAGCACGCCGCCAAAGGTCGCCGCGAAGCACATGGGCAGCAGCAGCCGGGAGGGCGCATGGTTGGGGTTGCGTTTGACCGCCCCCAACATGGAGGCCACCACGGCGGTGTTGTTGACGAACGCCGACAGGAGGGCGGTGGAGAACCACACCTTCACCAGCACCTTGTTGAAGGAGCCGGTGCCCACCAGGTTGGCGAACCAGCTCATGACCCGGGTTTTTTCCACCGCCAGGGAGACCAGCAGCAACAGCACCAGGGTCAGCAGGGCGCTGTTGGTGTAGCCCGCCACCACGGCGTTGATGTCCGCCAGACCGCTCAGGTAGGTGATGAGCACGGCGCCCGAGAAGAGCAGCGCCGGCCGGAGTTTGCCCTGGATCAGCAGGACGACGAGGGCAGCCAGCAGACCCAGCACCAGGGATTGTTGCCAGGTCATGGGCTTATTCCTTGCTTGCGTCGTTGCTGATGGTCAGCGCCTGCCTGTGGGGGAAGTGCTTGCGCACCAGGGCGTTGAGCTCGACTTCGAACTCGCTGTAGTGCCCTGTTGCCACTTTCGCGGCCAAGCCCTCCACTATCATGCCGGCACCCACGGTGACGTTGGTCAGTCGATCAATGAGGATGAAGCTGCCTGTATCGCGGATCTCCTGGTACGGGTCGAACGCCACCGGGTCAGTCAGGCTCAGCTCGCACAGGCCGATCTCGTTGAGCTTGAGTTCGCTCGCATCCAGCTGGTCCAGCTTGTTGATCTCGATGCGGTGGCAGATGGCCTCCACCTGGCCACGGCTCTTCTTGGTGGCCAGCTTGACGTCATAGACCCGGCCCGGTTGCAGGGACTCCTCCCCCATCCAGACGATGTGAGCCAGCACGTTCTGGGTCACCTGGGGCTTTTTCGCCGCATCCACCAGCAGGTCGCCCCGGCTGATGTCGATCTCGTCCGCGAAGGTGACCGTGATGGCCTGACCCGGCAGGGCGTAGTCCAGATCCCCGTCGAAGGTGACGATGCGAGCCACCGTGCTCTCTTTGCCGGACGGCAACACCGCCAGCTTGTCGCCCACCCGCAGGATGCCGGAGGCCAAAGTGCCTGCGAAGCCGCGAAAATCGAGGTTGGGGCGGTTCACGTACTGCACCGGCAGGCGCACCGGGTGGCGCTCCAGCTCGCGCTCAACTTCCGCGCTCTCCAGCAGGGAGAGCAGGGTTTCACCCTGATACCAGGCCAGCTTGTCGCTTGGGTTGACCACGTTGTCACCGTCCAGCGCCGAGACCGGCACGATATGGATGGTGTCGACGCTGAGCTTCTTGGCGAACTCGCGGTACTCCAAGCTGATGCGCTCGAACACCTCCTGGCTGAACTCCACCAGATCCATCTTGTTGACCGCCACCACGAACTGCTTGATGCCGAGCAGGCTCGCGATAAAGCTGTGGCGACGGGTCTGATCCAGCACCCCCTTGCGGGCATCGATCAATATGATGGCCAGATCGCAGGTGGAGGCGCCGGTGGCCATGTTGCGGGTGTACTGCTCATGGCCCGGGGTGTCCGAGATGATGAATTTGCGCTTGGCGGTGGAGAAATAGCGGTAGGCCACGTCGATGGTGATGCCCTGCTCGCGCTCCGCCTGCAGGCCGTCCACCAGCAGCGCCAGGTCCAGCTTCTCGCCGGTGGTGCCGAGCTTCTGGCTGTCGGACTCCAGCGCTTTGAGCTGATCTTCATAGATCTGCTGGGAGTCGTGCAGCAGGCGGCCGATAAGGGTGCTCTTGCCATCGTCCACGCTGCCGCAGGTGAGAAAGCGCAGCAGGCTCTTGTGTTGCTGGGCGTGCAGGTAGGCTTCAATGCCCTGTTCGCTGATGGCGGTCTGAATATGGTTGTTCATGTTGCGATTCCTTAGAACATTTTTTTAGAAATAGCCCTGACGCTTCTTCTGCTCCATGGAGCCGGCCTGATCGTGGTCGATGAGCCGCCCTTGCCGCTCGCTCGAGGTGGTGATCAGCATCTCTTCGATGATCTCCGGCAAGGTGGTGGCATTGGATTCGATGGCCCCGGTCAGCGGGTAGCAGCCGAGGGTACGAAAGCGCACCAGCTCCTGCTTCACTTCATCTTCCGGGCCGATGGGCATGCGCTCGTCATCCACCATGATCTTGATGCCATTGCGCTCCACCACAGGGCGGTGGGCTGCGAAGTAGAGCGGCACTATGTCAATGTTCTCGAGATAGATGTATTGCCAGATATCCAGCTCGGTCCAGTTAGAGAGCGGGAAGACCCGGATGCTCTCACCCTTGTTGACCTGGCTGTTGTAGACGCGCCACAGCTCCGGGCGCTGGTTCTTCGGATCCCAGCGGTGAGACTTGTCGCGGAAGGAGTAGACCCGCTCCTTGGCTCGGGACTTCTCCTCGTCGCGGCGGGCCCCACCGAAGGCGGCGTCGAAGCCGTATTTGTTGAGCGCCTGCTTGAGCCCCTCGGTCTTCATAATGTCGGTGTGCTTGCCGCTGCCGTGCACGAAGGGGTTGATGCCCATGGCGAGGCCATCCGGGTTCTTGTGGACGATAAGATCCAGCCCGTACTTTTTGGCGGTCTCATCGCGGAACTTGATCATCTCCTTGAACTTCCAGTCGGTGTCGACGTGCAGCAGGGGGAAGGGGATCTTGCCCGGATAGAAGGCCTTGCGGGCCAGGTGCAGCATGACGGAGGAGTCCTTGCCGATGGAGTACATCATCACCGGGTTTTCAAATTCGGCAGCCACCTCGCGGATGATGTGGATGCTCTCGGCTTCCAGTTGCTGCAGATGGGTCAATCTTTCACGGTCCATGTCTGGGTCCTCGGTTCATTGCTGACGCGCCTGGTCGGTGCGCGGTCTTGGTTCAGGTCGGTGCCGCCATGGCAACACCGTCAAATCGATTCGGGTCTTGGCCTCAGGCCAGGCTCACCAGTTTGAGCTCGTGGCCGCTGTCGGCCTCCTGCCCCTGCGCCGTCTCGCCAAACCAGGCAAGCCGTTCACGCAGGGCAACCACTTCGCCGATGACGATAAGCGACGGGCTCACCGCCTGGGCGGCCAGCTCGGCCAGCTCCGCCAAGGTGCCGGTCAGCACCAGCTGCCGCGCCGTGGTGCCCCGTTCAATGATGGCGATGGGGGTGGCGGCGCTGCGGCCATGGCTCACCAGCTGCTGCTGGATATGCTCGGAGCGCATCAACCCCATGTAGATGACCAGGGTCTGGCTGGTGGCGGCGAGCTGCTGCCAGTCGGGCTCCTTGCCCTCCTTCTGGCAGTGGCCGGTGATAAAAACGGCGCTCTGGGCATGGTCGCGGTGAGTGAGCGGAATGCCGGCATAGGCGGTGGCACCGGCGGCAGCCGTGATGCCGGGCACCACGGAGAAGGGGATGCCTTCGTCTGCCAGCACTTCCAGCTCCTCGCCGCCACGGCCGAACATGAAGGGATCGCCCCCCTTGAGCCGCACCACCCGGTTGCCCGCCCTGGCGTATTCCACCAGCAGGCGATTGGTCTCTTCCTGGGGCACGCTGTGAGCGCCGGCCTTCTTGCCGACCGACACTAGGGTGGCATCGCGGCGCACCAGGTCGAGGATCTCGGCGGAGACCAGCTGGTCATAAAGCACCACCTCGGCCTGTTGAATTTGTTGCAGCGCCTTGAGGGTCAACAGACCCGGATCACCGGGGCCCGCCCCCACCAGCACCACCTCGCCCACTTCGCTTTTCGCATTGTCGAGACCCTCGTTCAGCCAGCTCTCGGCCCCTTGCCAATCTTCCTTCTCAATCAGACCAGCCAGGGTGTTGGAGGCAAACGCCCGCTCCCAGAAGCGGCGACGATCGGAAATGGAGGAGAGCACCCGCTTGGCCCGGTCGCGTACCCGACCCGAGAGTTCGGCCAGGCCTCCTAGGTGGCGCGGCAGCAGGCTCTCGAGCCGCTCGCGCAGCAGGCGCACCAGCACAGGCGCCTTGCCGCCGCTGGAGATGGCCACCATGATGGGGCTGCGATCGATGATGGAGGGGAAGATAAAGCTGGAGCGCTTGGGATCATCCACCACATTGACGAACAGACCGAGCTGGTTGGCGCTCTGATAGACCAGGGCGTTCACCTCGAGGTCGTCGGTGGCGGCCACCACCAGGATCTGGCCGGCCAGATGGGCCGGAGTGAAGCGCTCCGCCAGATGGATGAAGCGGCCGGCAAATTCATGGAAGTCAGGTTCCAGCTCGGGGGAGACCAGGGTCAGCCTGGCACCGGCCGCCAGCAGCAGGCGCGCCTTGCGCAGTGCCACTTCGCCCCCACCCACCAGCAGCACAGGGCGACCGTCCAATTTGGCAAACATCGGCAAATAATCCATTTCGGCCCATCCCTCGGAACACGACTAATA
>NZ_NEVB01000095.1:0-6355 GCF_002259925.1 Aeromonas sp. A35_P
ATTTACACCGCTGCTCGTGCGGGCTAGCTTGAAGTCTCTTTATCGCAGTCATCTAGCAGGAAGCCTTGTCATGCAGCATCAAACCGACGACGCTCGCATTAGTGAAATCAAAGAGTTATTACCCCCGGTTGCGGTGCTTGAGAAGTTTCCGGCCACCGAGGTCGCATCCAATACCGTGTTTGAATCCCGTCAGACCATCCATCAGATCCTGGCCGGCGACGATGATCGCCTGCTGGTGGTGATCGGCCCCTGTTCCATTCACGATCCGGCCGCCGCGCTGGAGTACGGCAAACGCCTCAAGGTGCTGCGTGACGAACTCAAGGGCCAGCTGGAGATAGTGATGCGGGTCTATTTCGAGAAGCCGCGTACCACGGTGGGCTGGAAGGGGCTGATCAACGATCCTTACCTCGACAACAGCTGCCAGATCAACGACGGCCTGCGCATCGGGCGCAAACTGCTGCTGGATCTCAACGACATGGGGCTGCCGACCGCCTCCGAGTTCCTCGACATGATCACTCCGCAATACGTTGCGGATCTGATGAGCTGGGGCGCCATCGGGGCCCGCACCACCGAATCCCAGGTGCACCGCGAGCTGGCCTCCGGTCTCTCCTGCCCGGTGGGCTTCAAGAACGGCACCGACGGCACCATCAAGGTGGCCATCGACGCCATCGGTGCCGCCAGCGCGCCGCACCACTTCCTGTCGGTGACCAAGTACGGCCACTCCGCCATCGTCGCGACCCGGGGCAACCCGGACTGTCACATCATTCTGCGCGGCGGCCGTGAGCCGAACTACAGCGCCGCCCACGTGGACGAGGTGGTGAAGGGGCTGGACAAGGCCGGTCTGCCGCAGAAGGTGATGATCGACTTCAGCCACGCCAACAGCAGCAAGCAGTTCAAGAACCAGATGCTGGTGGCCGAGGACGTGGCCGGTCAGCTGCGTGCCGGCAGCAAGGCGGTGTTCGGCGTCATGGTGGAGAGCCACCTGGTGGAGGGCCGTCAGGATCTGGTGGAAGGGTGCGAACTCACCTTCGGTCAGAGCATCACAGATGCCTGCATCGGCTGGGCCGACACCGAGACCCTGCTGCGCAATCTGGCCGATGCGGTGGCCACCCGCAACGCAGGCTAATGTCGGCCAGGCGTGCCTGAAACAACATGCAAAACAAAAGCGCGACCCGGGGTCGCGCTTTTTTATTGGCCGCCGCGGGCGGCAGGCATGATCACCAGCGGTAGGTCTTGAGCAGCTGCTCGAGCTTGCGGCACTGCTCCACCAGCTGGACGCTGGCGAGGTTGGCGGCGTGAGCCTGGCCCAGGGTGTCGTTGGAGGTGTTGCGAATGTCGCTCACCGAGCCGTCCACCTCGTTGCAGACCCTGTCCTGCTCTTCGGCGGACTGCGCCATCTGGGCGTTGAGATCGTTGATGCTGCTGATGCGGTCGATGATGTTCTGCATGGCGGCCAGGGTCGCCTCCGTCTTGTGGATGCTCTCGTCCGCCTTGGCCTTGGCATCCCCGATCACCGACACCGCGCTCTGGGCCTCGTTCTGCAAAGCGGCGATCATCTGGGAGATTTCCTCGCTGGCGGCGCGACTGCGGTTGGAGAGGGCGCGCACCTCGTCGGCCACCACCGCAAAGCCGCGGCCCTGTTCGCCGGCCCGGGCTGCCTCGATGGCGGCGTTGAGGGCCAGCAGGTTGGTCTGATCCGCGATCCCCTTGATCACCTCCAGCACCCCGTCGACCGCCAGACAGCGGTTGTCGAGCTGCTGGATCACCTTGTCGACCCGCTCTATCTCCGCCGACATCTCGCCCATGTCGTTGATGGAGTGCTGGGCCAGGCGACTGGTGTTGGCCGCATCCTGGTTGGTGAGGGCGGAGAGCTCGGCGCTTTTGCGGGCGTGTTCGCGCACCTCGTGGGAGCTGGCGGCCAGCTCGCTCACGGCGGCGGCCACCTGTACCGTCATGCTCTCCTGCTGGCGGGCCGAGCTTTCGGTCTGGGTCGCCACCTGTCGGATCTGGTTGGACTCCTGATAGAGCTGGTGGGTGGCGCTCTCCACCTCCTGCAGGCTGTGGCGAAACCCCTGCACCATGGCGCTGACGGCGCGGGTCATCTCGCCCAGCTCATCCCGGTTGGGGTTTTCCAGGGGGAGGGAGAGGTCCCGCTCCTTGGCCATGCGGGTCATGGCCAGCTGCAGATGGCGTACCGGTCGCTTGATGTAGCGCTGCAGCACCCAGCCCAGCAGGCCGAAGCCCAGCCCGAACACCGCCACCAGGCTGCCGCTCAGGATCAGGTTGTTGCGATGGATCTCGCCAAAGGTGTGGCTGAGATCGTAACTGATGCGCACCGCCCCCATGACGGTGCCTTCCGCCACCTGGTGGCAGGTGGTGCACTGGGTACCGCGGTACTCCTTGTAGGCCTTGAAGGGCTTGATCAGGGTGAGCTGGTTGCCCTGCTGCTCGAGAATGGTCTCCCCCTGCTGGATGGCGCGCTCGTCCAGCTTGTCTTCAATCTGCTGATCCGGGTGGCCGGGGCCGAACAGGCTGGTCACCGCAGGGGCGCGGATCAGGCGGGCCTCGACGATGCCGGCCTCGCTCTTGAGCTTGGTCTGCACGATCTGGCGATTGGCGATGGCTCCCGTCATCATCAACACGTTGAGCTGATCCATGTAGGTGTTGGCGGCGCTCTCCACCTTTTCACCCGCCAGCCGGATGGCGAGATCCCGTTGCAGCCAGGCGGATAGCTCGAAGCTGAGGGCGAAGGTGCAGCCGATGACCAGGGCGAGGGGGAGAAAGATTTTCCAGTTCAGAGACAGATTTTGCATCGTTGGCAGGTCCATGCGCAGGTGAGCGATCGTCAATGGTTGATGACTCTCCCGCGTTTGCTCATCAGAACGGGGGAGATGGTTCTCTATCGGCTCACCCTACCTCATCTTGAGTAAATTAACTGTTAACTTGATCCATGATGGAGGTTAATGGTGCGTAGCAAACGAGGGTTGTTCGCCGTTGCGTTGATCCAGCACAAACTTGGTAACTATTGATAGTGGTTATCATTTGCATTATTTCACTTGATAACCTTGCCTGCGATGACACCACTGCTGACCCCGACCATGACAGGTCTTGCCACCCCGGATCCCCTCAAGTTCGCCTTTGGCGCCAAGACCTCGGCCCACGCCAGTCGCGGCGGCATGCGTCCGCTGACCCTCGACCATGCCGACTGGCAAGCCTGGTGGCGCCGTGAGAGTGAGGCGGAAGAGCGGGCGCTCTATATCCACATCCCGTTTTGCCGCAAGCGCTGCAGCTTCTGCAATTTCTTTGAAAATGGTGCCAACCCGGCCCGCATCACCCGCTATGTCAACGCGCTCTGCAGCGCGCTTGCCAAGGCTGCCGAGACCCCCTTCACCCAGAGCCGCCCCTTCTCGGCCGTCTATGTGGGGGGCGGCACGCCGACGGACATGAGCGCCGACGAGCTGGCGATGCTGGCCGCCGCCATCCGTCGTTTTCCTTTGACTGCGGATGCGGAGGTGACCCTGGAGGGGCGCCTCAACGGTTTTGATGATGCCAAGTGGCACAGTGCGCTGACGGGAGGCTTCAACCGCTTCTCGTTCGGGGTGCAGAGCTTTGATACCGAGGTGCGCCAGGAGGCGGCCCGCTTCGACGACCGGGAGACCCTGCTGACCCGGTTGGAGGCGCTGACCCGCCACGACGACGCGGTGATCGTGGCCGATCTCATCTTCGGCCTGCCTGGCCAGGATGATGCCGTGTGGCGTCAGGACATCGCAGACGTGATGGCGAGCGGAGTGCACGGGGTGGATCTCTATCAGCTCATCGCCATGGCCGGCACCCATCTGGCCCGTACGGAGGCGAGGGGCAAGTCCGGTTGGGCCGCCGACGGCCAGCAGCGGGCCGCCATGTATGCCTATGGCGCCCAGACGCTGGAGCAGGGGGGCTGGCAGCGGCTCTCCTGCAGCCACTGGCGGCGCGGCGAGGCCGAGCAGAGCCGCTACAACCAGATGGCCAAGCGCGGCGCCGAGATCCTCCCGTTCGGGGCCGGGGCTGGCGGCAACGTGCATGGGCACGGCCTTATGTATGGCCGGGATCTGGCGCTCTGGCACGAGGCGCTGGCGGCGGATCAGCGGGCCCCCGGCATGGTGATGGGGCGCAATCCCAATGGCCGCCTCGATGGTCTGCTGCGCGGTGCGCTCGACAGCGGTTGGCTGGCGCTGGCCCGTTTGCCGGCGCCGCTGCAGGCACATCTGCAACCCTTGTTCGAGGCCTGGCAGCTGCATGGGCTGGCGACGCTGAGCGAGGTGCGACTCGAGCTCACCCTGGCGGGGCGCTTCTGGAACGTCAATCTGCAGGCCGGGTTGTTTGAATACTTGCAGCTCAACCCGCTGGCGGGGTCGGGGACGGCGCCTGCCGATCCGGCGCAGGCGGTGCGCCATGCGCTGGTGTGAGTGCGTTGGCCGAGAGGGCCTGACAAAGAAAGGATGATAAACAAGGGGGCACCTGATGTGCCCCCTTGTGCGTTATGGCTGGTGGACCTCTTCCACCCGTACCCGCAACTGCCCCTCTGCAAGCTGGGTGACCAGCGTCTGGCCGGCATCCACCTGATCGGCGCGGCTGATCACCTCACCGCTGGGAGTGCGGGTGATGGAGTAGCCACGCCCCAGGGTGGCGAGCGGGCTCACCCCGTCGAGGCGGGCGCTGAGCATGGCGAGGCGATGGTCAGCCAGATCCCGGCGCTTGGTGATGAGGGCATGAAGCCGCTCCTCGGCCAGCTGGTGGCGGCGCTTGCCGGCGGCCAGCAAGCGCTCCGGGCTCTTGCCCTGCAGGCGCAACTCCAGGTTGGCGAGGCGCCGCTCTCCCTGATGCAATCTGTGGTTCATCAGCTGCTGCAAACGGGCGGAGAGCTCGTCGAGGCGCTGGGATTGCTGCTCCAGCCGCCGTTTCGGATCCTGATGGTCGAGCCGCTTTTGCAGCAGGATGAAATCGTGGCGGGCGGCGGTCTGCTGGCGGTTCATCGCCTGCAGCAGTTGCTGCTTGAGATGGGCGAGGCGCTGGGCGCGGGCGCTCTGATCCGGCGCCACCAGCTCGGCCGCCGCCGACGGGGTCGGGGCGCGCAGGTCGGCGGCAAAGTCGCTGATGGTGACATCCACCTCGTGGCCCACCGCACTCACTACCGGAATAGTGGAGTGGGCGATGGCGCGCACCACCGCCTCTTCGTTGAAGCACCAGAGATCTTCGAGCGACCCGCCGCCACGCCCGACGATCAGCACATCCACCTCGGCGCGGCGGTTGGCCAGGGCAATGGCAGAGACGATCTGGCCGATGGCGGCGCTGCCCTGCACCTGGGTCGGGTAGATAAACACCGGCAGATCCGGCGCGCGGCGTTTGAGCACGGTCAGCATGTCATGCAGGGCAGCACCGGTGGCGGAGGTGATGAGGCCCACCGCGCGCGGTTCGCGCGGCAGCGGCCGCTTGCGCCCCTCGTCGAACAGCCCTTCGGCGCCGAGGCGGCGCTTGAGCTCCTCAAAGCGCAGTGCCAGCACACCGTCGCCTGCCGGCTGCATCGACTCGATGATCAGCTGGTAGTCGCCGCGCGGTTCATAGAGGGAGACCCGTGCCTGCACCAGCACCTGCATGCCGTCCTGCGGGCGGAAGGCCACCCGCCGGTTGTTGCCCTTGAACATGGCGCAGCGCACCTGGGCCGACATGTCCTTGAGGGAGAAGTACCAGTGGCCGGAGCTTGGCATCGCCAGGTTGGAGAGCTCGCCGGTCAGCCACACCAGCCCCAGATCCTGCTCCAGGATCATGCGCACGGCGCTGTTGAGGCGGGTGACGGTAAAGACCTGCTGCTCGCGGCCGTTCGCCGCACTGGATGAGGTAAATCGGTTCAATGGTGTACCTGTGGTCTGCCCCGGCGGGGCCGGGATAAAACGATGGCCGCTATCTTACCCCAGCACGGGGCAGGTGCCGAGCCTCGATCTGGCTTTGGTTCGTCACTTCTTTAACATGGTCCTTGGCCAAACGATATGACCCGGTAAGATATTAATTGGCGTTATAGCCATGTTCTCTTGGGAAAGTGCGAACAAGTCCTTGATGTGAGATCATGAACCCCACTTGGCATCAGGGATGAGGTTCAGCATGAGTCACCAGCTCACCTTCGCGGACTGCGAGTTCAATGGCAAACGCCGTAAAACCCGTAAAGAGATATTCTTGGCTCGCATGGAGGCTGTGCTCCCATGGCCAAGGATGCTGGGGGTCATCGAACCCGTCTATCCCAAAGCTGGTAACGGGCGTCGTCCCTACCCACTCGATACCATGCTCCGCATTCACTGTATGCAGCAGTGGTACAACCTCAGCG
>NZ_NEVB01000096.1:0-6293 GCF_002259925.1 Aeromonas sp. A35_P
CGGCATGTTGTTCGGCCAGCTCGGCCAGCATGCCGACGGTTTGGGAGCCCTGTCCCGGGAAGGCAATGGCAAATTGGGTCATCATTGATTCCTTTAAATAAGAGAAAAATGAGAACGGCAGGATGAGACGCTCGTCCCATCCCGCTGACGATCAGAGGCGAACCAGCGCCGAGCCCCAGGCAAAACCGCCGCCGAAGGCTTCCAGCAGTACCAGCTGGCCCGGTTTGATCCGGCCGTCGCGAACCCCTTCATCGAAGGCGATGGGCACGGACGCGGCAGAGGTGTTGCCGTGTTTGTCGAGGGTCAGCACCACCTTGTCCAGCCCCATGCCAAGCTTCTTGGCGGTGGCGCTGATGATGCGGAAGTTGGCCTGATGGGGCACCAGCCAGTCCAGCTCGCTCGGTTCGATGCCGGCGGCGGCCAGGGTTTCGGTGACGATCTCGCTCAGACGGGTGACCGCGACTTTGAAAACATCATTGCCCTTCATGTACATGTAGGCTTCGAGCTCGGCCCCCGGCATGCCGCGACGGGGCTGCGGCAGCTTGAGCAGATCGCCGTAACGGCCATCCGCATGCAAATGGGTGGAGAGAATGCCGGGGGTGTCGCTCGCCCCGATCACCACGGCCCCCGCCCCATCTCCGAACAGGATGATGGTGCCGCGATCCTCGGGATCGCACATGCGCGACAGAACATCGGCGCCGACGACCAGCACGTGGCGGGCGGCACCGGATTTGACGAACTGATCGGCAATGGAGAGCGCGTAGGTAAAGCCGGCGCAGGCAGCTGCCACGTCGAAGGCCGGGATCCCTTGCACCCCGAGCAGCCCCTGCAGTTCACAGGCGGCGGCCGGAAAGGCGTTTTCGGCGCTGGTGGTGGCCAGCACTATCATGTCGAGATCGGCGGCAGTCAGACCTGCGGCATCCAGCGCGCGCAGGGCCGCCTGGTGAGACAGGGTTGCAACGGTTTCATCGGCACCGGCAATGCGGCGTTCACGGATCCCGGTACGCTCCACAATCCACTCGTCACTGGTCTCTACCATCTGTTCGAGGTCGGCGTTGGTGCGTACTGAGTGCGGCAGATAGCTGCCAGTACCCAAAATTTTGCTATGCATAGAGTTCTTATAGATCCCTGTCGGAAAAGACAGATTCAAGGCGATCTGCGATTTGCAATGGAAGTTGATGCTTGGCCTCTTGCGCGGCCAGCAGGATCGCGTTACACAGGGCACGCCGTTCGGCACGCCCATGGCTTTTTACCACAATGCCGCGCAATCCTAACAGACTTGCACCGTTATACTGGTCGGGGTTCAGGTAAGAAAAACGTCGTTTGAACATAAATCCGGCGATACGGCCAAGAAAACTGCGTTTCTTGCGGGGATATCCGGCCAGTTGGGCCATCATCCGCACCACCCCCTCTGCCGTCTTGAGGGCGACGTTGCCGACAAAACCGTCGCAGACGATCACGTCGCACTCGCCGCTAAAAATACGATCCCCTTCGACAAAGCCGACGAAGTTGAGCGCCTGGCACTGGCGCAGCAGTTCGGCACTGTGGCGCACCAGATCGTTCCCCTTGATCTCCTCCTCCCCCACGTTGAGCAGGGCCACCCTAGGAGTGGCAACCCCCTCCACCTTTTCAGCCACCACTGAGCCCATCACGGCAAACTGCAGCAGGGTGTCGGCATCGCAGCTGACGTTGGCACCGAGATCCAGCATCACGGTGCGTTTGCCGGACAGAGTGGGCAGTGCCTTGATGAGGGCGGGTCGGTCGACGCCGGGCAGGGATTTGAGCACACATTTGGCCATGGCCATCAGTGCACCTGTGTTGCCGGCGCTGACGCAGGCATCGGCCTCGCCGCTCTTGACCAGATTGAGTACGACTCGCATGGAGGAGTCTTTCAGGGTGCGCAGTGCCACGATCGGTTTGTCGCCCATCCCAACGACCTGGGAGGCATGGACAAAACGGACGCGAGGGTGATTGAGCAAGCCGTGTCGCTGCAGAAGGGAGGTGGTCTGGTGCTGGTCACCGACCAGGATCAATTTCAGTTGGGGTAAAAGAGACAGTGCCTGCACGGCGGCAGGCACTGTTTCCGAGGGGCCAATATCTCCCCCCATGATGTCTAGCGCGACAGTTTGCGTAGACAAAGGCAATCCTTAAGCGATTACCTTTTTACCGCGGTAGAAACCATCGGCAGTCACGTGGTGACGACGATGGATTTCGCCACTGGTCTGATCAACAGTCAGGGCAGCGGTGGTCAGCGCATCGTGGGAACGACGCATGCCACGCTTGGCACGGGTTTTACGGTTCTGTTGTACGGCCATTGTAGGCTAACTCCTAAATTCACTTACGTTTAAGCTCTTCAAGAACTGCAAAGGGATTCGGCCGCTCATCAGCAGGTTCGATTTCACCCCAGGTCATCTCCATGTTACCGCGCGGGCAAGCATCCATGGGATGCATGGCCACCTGCGGCAACGAGAGGATGAGTTCATCCTCCAGGATTTGATGAAGATCCATCTCGCCGTTTTCGTCCAACTCAATGGGCTCATAAGCTTCCGGCAGTTCTTCCTCGTTTGTTCTTTCGAACAGCGGAGTGTAGATAAATTCAGCTTCACAGAGATGCTCGAATGTCTCTCCACAACGCTGGCAAACCAGGTCAACCTTGGCATGGGCAGTGCCTTTCATAACGGTCAACTTCTGGACATCTTTGCCAAAGTGCAGCGATACATCGATATCACTCCGCAAGCCTGCGGTTGATTCCTCCAGCCTGGGCATCTGCGACTTTTCCACTATCCCGACATAATCGAGCAGCTTCGAGGCACTACGGACTGGATCAACCTTTACGGGCAACTTCACCTTTTGCATAGGGCGCGAATATTATAGGTCCAACAACTGATAGTCAAAGGAAAAAGTCCTTACCGCCGATGATTTTAACCTCACAACCCCCGCACATGGCGGAACTTGTGTTCACCGGTGCCTGATTATGCCACAAACCAGCAGATCCGACACCGGATCCTGGCCGGATTTGCTGGTGCGTCAGGCCCCAGGCAGTTGTCAGATAGTTCTGCCGTCACTTGCTTGTCCAATTCGCCCGGACTTCCCCACCCTGCCGCTGTCAAGGGGTGGCGCTACAAGCACCATGCTTTCCACCATGTCGCTGATGAAGACAGGCACAGCCCCCCACCGGGGCGCCCTCCATCAGGCGGCGAATGGCGCGAAAACTCTGCAGCGCAGCGTCGGCAGCCATGGGATTGACGAGCCAGGCGGGCAGCGTGTCGCCCGGGTTGGTATAGGTTTCGAGGCGCACCAGCGTCGTGCCGTTCAGCTGAGGTAGCGCTTCCCAGCGTCCTTCACTGGTGCGGATCCGCACCCGACCGGGGTAAGGCGGCAAAGCATCGGGGGCCGCCCAGACGCTCAACACCAGGCCGCAATCTGGCAGCCTTTGCAGGCGGGAGTGGGTGATCAGCTCCCTGTCCTGTACGGGCCAGGGTGCCGCGAGGCGGGTATAGACAATATCCTCATCGGGGGCGGGCTTGGCCAACACCCTCACCTCCAGGCTTTGGGGCAGCCACTCCTGATGTCGACCGGTATCACGCAGCACCGCGAGCAGCGTCGCAGGGGGCGCTGCCACATACATCTCCAGTCGCAAGGCCAGAAAGGCGCCGGGTGGATGAGGGCGGGTCCAGAGCAATATGCCCTCCTCCCCCGCCTGCAGGTGCCAACCTTGTCCCCAGACCGGCAGACAGAGCAGCCACAACAACCATGCCCCCAGCTTGTTCATCTCATCGCTCCGTTACCCCGTTCTTATGCTTATAGCCGTTTTCGGACGGGACAGAGACAGTCAGCGAACTGGGAGCACAACCAAGTCATTCCATCAGCCAGATGTAGCCGACGCGCACAGTGTTCTGAGCAAGGCCAGCGCATCGAGCAGGCACACCTGCTTGCGAGCGCGGCGACATTTGCCCGCGCCGCACGATGACGATACCATCGGCGCCTGCCCGTTTCTGAACCTGGATACCTGATTGCCATGTCGCGCCCCCTGATCCTCGCCTCCACCTCCCGTTACCGCAAAGCCTTGCTGGAAAAGCTGGGCCTCCCCTTTGAGTGCGCCGCGCCCGAAGTCGATGAATCTGTGCTGCCCGGTGAAGAGGCACAGGCGCTGGTGGCCCGCCTTGCCCATGCCAAGGCCAGTGCCATTGCCGGTCTACGTGATCAGGGACTGATCATCGGCTCGGATCAGGTGTGCGTCTGCGATGGCCGGATCCTGGGGAAACCGGGAACGGTCGAACAAGCGGTAGCCCAGCTGATGGCGGCCCAGGGGCGCAGCGTTACCTTTTATACCGGCCTGTGCGTACTGGATGCGGCCTCCGGCCGGGTCGAGCAGCTGGTTGAGCCTTTCACCGTCCATTTTCGCCAGCTGGATGAGAGTGCCATCCGTCGCTATGTGGAGGCCGAACGTCCCCTCGACTGCGCCGGCAGCTTCAAGTGTGAAGGCATGGGTATCGTGCTGTTCAAGGCTCTGGAGGGGCGCGATCCCAATGCGCTGATCGGCTTGCCGCTGATCGGACTGATCGAACTGCTGGAGCGCCACGGCCTCTCTCTGCCCTGATGAAGGTAGAATGTTGGCAATAAAAAACGGAAGCCAAGGCTTCCGTTTTTTATTGCATCCCGGTGCTTGTCATCAACCCAGCAGCGCCCTCAGCTCCGCCATGGTATCGACCACCGCCAGCGGATGGTGGGCCTGCAGACGCCCCCGATCGTGCACGCCCCAGCTTACGCCGATGCGCGGCATGGCCAGCGCTTCGGCCATCGCCATGTCGTGGATGGAGTCACCTATCATCACCGCCTGTGACGGGATCAGCGCCAGCTCGGTCAGGATCTGGGTCAACATCAGGGGATCAGGCTTGGAGTTGGCCTCATCCGCCCCGCGCGTGACGGCAAAGAGTGGCCGCAACCCGGTTTCATCCAGTACCCTGTCCAACCCCCGCCGTGACTTGCCGGTCGCTACCGCCAGCGCAATACCCTGCTCGTGCCAGCCATGCAGCAGCTCCCTCGCCCCGGCAAACAGGGGGCTGGGAGTGGCATCGTGCAGGTAGTGGTGGCGATAGCGGGCGATCAGGGCATTGGCTCGCTCACCGCCCTGCTCCAGGGAAAACAGCCGGGGGATGCCGACCTCCAGACTGAGGCCGATGATCTGGTGAGTGTCGGTGGCGGTGGGTACCAGCTCGGCACAGTCACGGGCCGCGGCAGCCACACAGGCCACTATCCGGCCCACCGAGTCCATCAGGGTACCGTCCCAGTCGAAAATGGCGAGCCGGATCTGCGTCATCAGCGCGCCAATCCGTTGAGGAAGGTCTCGAGCTCGGGCGACAGGGGCGCTTCGACCTGCATCTCGCGACCATCGGCCGGATGAGTGAAGGTCAGACGCCAGGCATGCAAGAAGAGCCGTTTCAGGCCTTGGCTGCGCATTTTCTCGTCAAATGCCGCTTCTCCATACTTGTCGTCACACGCGATGGGGTGGCCGGCATGCAGGGTGTGCACCCGGATCTGGTGGGTACGGCCGGTGATCGGGCTGCACTCGACCAGGGTCGCCTCGGCGAATTGACGGGCAATGCGAAACCGGGTTTCAGACGGCTTGCCATCGGCACTGACCCGCACGACTCGCTCGCCGGATTGCAGATCATTCTTGCGCAGTGGCGCATTGACCACCTTGACGTGGGGTTGCCACTGGCCACGTACCAGCGCCAGGTATTGTTTGCGCATGGTCTTGACCCGCAGCTGCTCGTGCAGACTGCGCAGGGCGCTGCGCTTCTTGGCGACCAGCAGCACACCGGAAGTGTCGCGATCGAGACGATGCACCAGTTCGAGAAAACGGGCTTCCGGGCGCAGGGCGCGCAGCCCTTCGATGACCCCGAAGCTCAGCCCGCTGCCGCCGTGAACGGCCATGCCGGACGGCTTGTTGAGCACGATCATCGCGTCGTCTTCAAACAGGATCTGGTTCTCCAGACGCTGAATGCTGCCGAGGTTGGCCGAGGGCAATTCGTTCTTTTCGGCGACCCGCACGGGGGGAACCCGTACCTCGTCACCGGCGCAGAGTTTGTACTCCGGTTTGATGCGCTTTTTGTTGACGCGCACTTCCCCCTTGCGAAGGATGCGATAGATCAGGCTCTTGGGGACGCCCTTTAGCTGAGTCTTGAGAAAATTGTCGATGCGCTGCCCGTCATGCTCAGCTTCGATGGTGAGCAGCTGCACTTGTTGTTGTATCTGTGTCATGGCGCGGATTTTAACACTGCCGACGGCCC
>NZ_NEVB01000097.1:0-6283 GCF_002259925.1 Aeromonas sp. A35_P
CTACAAAAACGGGGACCTGTGGTTTGCCTGCCGAGCGTTACACAAAACGACTGAACTGGCCTGGTTCGTCTATGGCTCCGTCCAGCACCAATGTGCGTTGAAAAACATCCAGGCGCGAGCTGGGGCCAGTAAGGTTAAAACACTGCAGCGGAAGCAGGTCGTCCAAGACCTGTTGGAAGAGCTCAAACCGGACACCCCTGAGGGCTGGAATAATGACCATGTCCGCGCTATCAAGGCGGTCGGCGCAGTCATAGAGCGCCTTGTAAATACAGAGAGGACCAGATTGGATAAGGGTAAACCAGCCCCCAGCACCCCCTGGACGGGGGCTAGCCCTGCCACCATTCAGCGCACCCTGGATAGCTGGTTAAAACCAGACTGCGAGCTGTACCCGCTGCTGGCCCCGGCTTACCGCCGCTTATCCGAAGCACAGAGGCGCAAAGAACTACTCGAGTGGCTTTACGGCTCGGTGGACACGCCTGCGGCCCGTTTGTCGTGGCTTTCTGGGCAATACACCCCGAAAGAACCCTCGTCGAGTACCTCCGAGCTCCCGAGCCCTGAGTAGCAGCTCGCTCTTGGTCATGTAGTCGATAGCTTTTTGTAACCCTACGTGGTCTGCGCCCTGGCTGTAGTGCAGCAGACCAATCCCAACGTCCTTGTAGGAGTTTTTAATCGCACTGCAGTTGAAATACCGCCCCTGCTGGTCGGTGATAACGTCACGCCAGTACTCCCCCAGTCGCTGGCCTAGCAAGCCGTCATGCCGATGCAGGGAGCCGTTGTAGAAGAACATGCAGTGCAAGTGAAAACCCGTACGAGGGGCGTACTCCAGCTTGGCTGCATGACCTAACATCCCTTGGAAAATCTTGTTGGTACGCCGGTTGTTCAGCATCCGGCCAAACCAATCCCGTAGCTGATCCGCAGAATCTTTCTCAGGGAACTCCTGGCCATAGTGCAAGTCGATACGCAGCACCAGGAGCTTCTGGTGCCGCTCAAATAGCCCCTGCACGTATTCCGTCAAGCTCTGGCGGTTCTTCTTCGCTCGGCTCTCAAAGGCCCGTACACGCTTCTTGTGCTCAGCAGAGACATACACTTGGTGTGCCGCTAGTAGGTACTGCTCTAGCTCTGGGCCAGGCCGTAGACTGCGGGACTGCAGCGCAGCCTGCATTATCCCGATGGCCGCATAGGGCAGCGGGTTATCAACCAGCCACTGTAGATCGGGATGGTACTGATAGCCTCGGAGTGCAGAGAGCTCTGTTACCGACTGTGTGATACGTAGCAGCGTGGGATAGATTTTGCGCTGCTCCTGAGGGGAAACAAACTCCCGTCTTTTCACATTACCCAAGAAGGCACGTAGCTTGGCCACGTGCTTATCCAAGCGAAATACCGCACTCAGACGGTCGGTGTGGGCGGTGCGTCTATACTTCGCACCCGGCTCGGCTACTCGCCCGATATCGCACACGATATCGAAGTCATAGGATTCTAGTTGCATGGTCAAGGCTCTTGCTGTGATTCAATAGGTAGGTCGGGCTGTATTGTTTTACAGCCCAGACAGGATGCTATGCGTAGAGTGGCTGTAGACGAGGCTCTATCGCTACGCGAGAGCCCTGGTGTCTAGTGTGCTAGAGGGGCTAGGGAGATCTAGTAATAGGGCTAGTGAATAGATCTAGTGCTAGTGAATAGGGTAATAACAAAAGAACCCAAATTGACTGAGCGATCCCGCCCCCGCATTTGCTTGAGTCCGCTTGATAGAAACATCAAGCATTCCTGGCAAACAGCTGCACCACCGAACCTACAGACTTATGCATCCATACGGAGCCCTTTTCTCTCTAACCACTCTAGGATGCTAACCAGTCGCCATCCCACCGAATTCGCCCCCAGCTGAACCCGTTTTGGAAAAGAGGGGTCATAGCGGGGCGATGACGGATTGATCCAGTCATAGAGCGTCGAACGGGAAATCCCCAGCATGCGATGGACATCACTTGCCCTGAGTACTCGATGCTGTTCCATGGTATTGTGATTAAGATGAGACACGTGGTTTTCCTCCGCTTGTTCGTTGTCTTGCAACCAAGACTAACGAGCCGAAAAGCACACGTCTTGCGGTACTAAAACAGAAGGCCCTTTTGTACAAAAGTTAGTTGACTAATCCACACGAGTTAGTTAAGCGCATGATGCACAAGGTGTTATTTCACCTCGCAGCACAGGCTTCAATTGCCGCCATTCCGTTTTTTCGGGGCAAATAACACGCTGCCCCCAAACCCGAGATTTTCTCAAACACACATTATCTCCTGACGAATATGGGACACCGATCCCGCTACATCAGGAGACCCGTCATGACGAATTTAACCCTTCTCTTGAGCCAATTCCGGCCACTTATTTTCCTCCACCAATCCATGCCCTTTCTTACGCCCGGCTCACCAATACACCTCGGGATAGTGCTCACATAACGCTCTTTTCGCAGCCGTGAACGCTGGCATTGAGTCAATAGGTCAGGCCCTTATGACTCACACGAAATCGGCACAATTTTCAGGTCAATAGGGTTTGTTTGGGGCTTTTGGCTGGTGGCGTCAGTGTACCCTGCCCTATTGACCAGGAGGAGACCATGGCACTGGTGGGTTATGCACGCGTGAGTACCGTCGGGCAGAGCCTGGATACCCAGCTTCAGGCTCTGGCTGAGTGCAGCACGATTTTTCAGGAGAAGGTCAGCGGGGCCAGGGACGACCGCCCCCAATTGGCCCAATTACTGAACTTTGTGCGTGAGGGGGATGTGGTGTTAGTCACCAAGCTCGATCGCTTGGCTCGCAACACCCGTCACCTGTTGGAGATCTCGGAGTACCTGCAAAGCAAGCGGGTGGCACTGAGGATTTTGAATCTGGGGATAAACACTTCGACCCCTACCGGCAAGCTGATGCTGACCATGATCGGCGCTATCGCCACTTTCGAGCGAGAGCTGATGCTGGAGCGGCAAGCCGAGGGGATTGAGTTGGCCAAACAGCGGGGGGTCTACAAGGGACGCAAACCGACCGCCATGGCCAAAGGCAATGAGGTGCTGGCGTTGCTGGCGCGAGGGCTGACCAAAGCCGAGACCGCAAGGCAGGCAGGGATCAGCGTCTCGAGCGTACAGCGCATCCTCAAGGCAACTGAACAGTAAACAAGGAGAGAGCATCACCACAACGGATACCACACCCCACATACCCGCCGAGCTTCACTTGATGCATTGATGGGGTTTTGCATTTCAGCCCGGCAACCGACTTCCCTATTCCCCCTCTACACGATTGCTGGCGCGTTGGCGCTGGCAGGGGGATCTTTTATGCACGTTCGAGGAAATACCATGAAACGTTACTTTGTTATCGCGGGCCTGCTTTTTCTGGCCCTGACTATCAACATCGCCTGGACCGGCAAAGCCCCCTGGCTCGGATTCTGGGGGCTGACCGCCTCCTTCGTGTTCGGCACGCTTTTCACTGGCATTGGCATGTGTATCGGGGAGTGGTTTCGCCGCTTTACTCACCCGGACTGGATCTCGACTAGCGGCGCTGTCGAGACCTTCAAGGCCAAAGTGTTTTGGCTGATGGGGCCGCAGGCAATCGGGGCGCTGATTGGCTTCTTCGCCTTTCAGGGTTTTATGAACAATATCCTCGGCTATGCCGTGTAAGGAGTGTGGGATGCATCAATGGATAATAGCCCTGCTGGGCTTACTGCTGACGCCTGCCGTACTGGCATTTGGTGATAATGGCCGCTGGAACGATGGCTGGGGGCAGGGTGTGACGGAGTATTCGGCAACGGTTGATGACGCGACCTATCTTTATCTCTCGTGTCGGATGGGCCAGCTTAGCCGCATCGAACTCAACCAAGCAGGCCAAGCACCTACTGAAACCGTTTGGCTACGCATCGATGGCCATACCTATCCCCCGCTATCGAGCATGGTGGCAGGCAATGACAGCAAGGCGTTCTATGACATGTGGGCCGCGCTGCGCTCAGCCAAGTCGCTGCAAGCCATCACCCAGGATGGCCGCACCGTTGAGCTGCCGGTAGCGGGTGTACAAGAGGTCCTGTCCGCCGCAACAGACGCTGCCTTCGACTGTGCCTTTCCAGCTCCGGAGCCAGCCGCCGCCCCCTTGAACTTTGAGCTTCGCGCACAGCAGGGCGTACTGCAGGTCGTGTCTCGTAATGACCCGGTCACGATCAAAGACATCACCATCAACCGTGGCCAGTGTCAGTTGGTTCGGGAAGTGCCGAGCAATGATTGTGTCAGCGGTCGCGTGAAATGGAGCACCTGTCTCGCCAGTACAGACAGGCTGAAGCCAGAGTACATCAAGCAGGTGTTCCCTGTTGCCATGAATTTTGGACAGCAAGCCCGGTTCACCCTCAAGTCAACACCGCTGTGCCGAGTACTGGAGGTGGTTATTCATACCGACCGGGGGGATGCCGGTTACACCTTCGAGTGAGCCCACTCCACTTCGCTATGCCCGGTCTCGTACCGGGCTTTTTGTTTTCTAAAAGGAGCAGACATGCAACCTGGTGACCATCTGGTCGTAAGCAGATGGGGCTATGACCATCACGGCCTCTACGCGGGCAATAACCAAGTCATTCACTATGCCGGGCCTTTCTCGAGTGAAGGCCCGGTGACAGGGCGAATTATTGTCTCATCGTTGGAGATATTTACAGGCAATGGCGACGGCTACCTGCGTGACTACAGCCACCGTTACTACAGCCCTAGCGAAAGCTTGGCGCGAGCACATCAACGGCTGGGAGAGCGGGCCTACAACCTGCAGTTCAACAACTGCGAGCACTTCGTGACCTGGTGTATCCAGGGTGTGCACCACAGTGAGCAGGTGAACCAGGCGTGGAGTACCGTCTTGCTAGCCATCCCGCTCGCACAAACGCCACCGCCGCCAAATTGCACCACCGTGCCTACGCTCTACACACTAATCACACCCCTGACGAACCAGCTGCCAACCTGGCTTCTGCCCTGGCGACTGCGCTAGTCCCAACCATTTATTCGGAGCACACCATGACCATTCCCTTTTTTCGGGACGGCTTTGCCCTGCCCGTTGCACCGGCTCTACTGGAGCTGCTTGACCAGGAAATCGCTAAAACCGAGCTCAATCTGGAGCGTTTAACCCAACTGACCTTCAACTTTCGCAATCCCGGCTACACACCCGAACAAGGGGGCGTCCATCCTGTCGAGCTCCGCCTGATACGTGGCCTGGATGGCTGGTTGTTCGATTACGTCACCGACTTCAGCTACCAGGGGCTGGGTCCGGATGCTGAGCTCTACAAGGAGCTCGACTTCAACTTCCTTGATGGTGAGCACTATTTGCAGGGATGGGGACCGCTGCCGCCAACAGAAGCCCATGAACTCTTTCACATGTGGCAAGGCGCTTTCCTCGCCTACGCGCAGCTGGGCTTTTTTACCGTCACCGTCAATGGTGATTGAGGAGCACAGATGCCTAAACAACCGATAGCCGTTGAGCTGGAGGCCATCAATCGAGAGGGGGAGACACAGGTGGTACGTGACAGTGGCCTGACCGTGCAGGGCTACAGCGTCTATCTGCGGGCTCTAGAGGTCAGCGGTCTTGCCCTAGCCACTTGGGTAGCTGACTACGACACCATCGGCCCTGCCTATGAACTGGCGGAACGGCTGAGTATTGCGCTGGCTATCCCGCTCAATGTGCTGGTCCCCGGACCACTGATACCGGTGAAACACGAACCCACTGCAGGAGCAGGTGTTACCACCCCGGCCAGCTGAACTACCCTCAAAGTGAACCAACAACACCTCTGCATTTAGCCCCGGTATGCCTCGCGCTGCCGGGGTCTTTCTTTTTCAGGAGACCACTATGCGTTACCACAAACTCAAAGCCGGGGAATGTCCCGGCACTTATGTCGTCACCGAACCGGTGACAGAGCAAGACCTGCTGCGTATCGCCAACCAGATTGCCCGCAAGCGTCTGGCCAAAGGCACCGCCATCACCAGCACCACGGAGGCCGCCGAGCGGCTACAAACCTTGTTGCAGGACCGGGATCATGAAGTGTTTGGTGCACTGTTCCTCGACTCCCAGCATCGCGTACTGGCTTTTGAGGAACTGTTTCGCGGCACCCTCGATAGCGCCAGCATCTACCCACGGGAAGTGGTCAAAAGGGCCTTGTTACTCAACTGTGGGGCCATCATCGCGGTGCACAATCACCCAAGTGGTGACCCTGAACCCAGCCACTCTGACCGAGTTTTCACCCAAGCCCTCAAAGAGGCCTTGGCCTTGGTCGATGTCCGGTTGCTCGACCATCTGGTGGT
>NZ_NEVB01000098.1:0-6189 GCF_002259925.1 Aeromonas sp. A35_P
GCCTGTTTCAGGGCGGTGAAGGAGGCCAATTGTGAGCACCTGGGTGTTGTCACCGGGGGCAACCTTGACTTGCTGGATCATCCGGCATTCAACTGGGTAAACACGATGATAGGGAATGTGAAGAACTCGCTGCGGGGCAGTTGCCATACGCTCGGAGCGAAGCATTTACCGAGACATCTTGCTGAATACTGCTTCCGGTTTAATCATCGTTTTGACCTCAAAAGCATGTTGGTTGAATTGGGGCATGCAGTCGTGGCAAGCCCTCCGATGCCATATCGGCTCTTGAAGCTGGCTGAGGGTCATGGGTAATCAGGTAGTCCATTGCTTGCTGATAGGCGGAACTTTGCTCCGGTTGGGTTCCTGCGGGTTCCATACTTTGAAACAGCTTAATCGCCTTTTGCTCCGTCAGAGCCGGATTGCTATTGGGGTTTCGTAAACTCCAACGACTGTAATAACCGCCGCCAATGTCCGAGTGGCAACCTGGCAGCGCCAGTTCGGTGAAGTTGGACGCAATCTGTTTACCCTCCACGTCATTGGTGATCCGGGTCAGGGCAAAGAAGTAGCGCCACTCATCCTTGGCTGTCAGGTGCACGACCCGCTCCGCACAATCCGAGGCTAGCGTGATGTTACGTGCTTCCAGTAGCGACGAACAGACAGTATCGAACAGCCCGACAAACTTGATCCTGCAATCCTCCCGGCTTGCCCAGTCAAAACCTGCTTTCAAGCGGATACTAGATTCTTTGGATACCGCCTCAACCAGTGGGTGATCAGCCTGCAGGTCGATCGTGTTCACGAACTGCCGTGCCGCCGAAGCCCCCCGACTAAACCCAAACACGTCAAATTCGATCTTGTGGATACATTCCAGAGTTGTTAGTTCATTTCCTAATTGCTGTTTGATTTGTTCAACAATTTTCTCACGGCAGGCTAGCTGGACCTTGCCATCACTAGATGTCGGACCTGCATCCATACCTTGGCCAACAAGGGTTGAGTCACCTTTACCAGATTCTGTCCCAATGCCATCGAGATAAACACGCACGACCAGCCTTCTTGGTTCATTGGGGATATATAAGTCATAAGCCTTCCCAATATTAGTGATGTCATTCCCTTGGCTGTTATCACTCACTGACACCGTCCCCGCCATGCACTGCTGGCGTACCCTCTCCTGTTCTAGCGGATCGCTGCATTGAGCCAGAAAGGCTTCTATCTCTGCTTTACCTTCCTCATGTTTAAAGGAGTTGTTGGCCGTGCCATCAAAGAACACACCGATACGCAGGATATTCAGCCGATACCCCTTCACCTCAATCACGTAGGAGTGCTTGGTGAAAAAGCGAGGAGGCTGGGCTTGTCCTGACTGATGCCCTTTCGGCAGCGGCTGTTCTGGCTCGGTGAGACAAAGGTCACCGGTGGTCACCTTGATATGCTCTCGTTTGACGTCGCAGTGCCCGAATAACTTGTCTGTATAGGCGGGTACCTGTGTGATCTCACCCTCCTTGAGGGCCTCACGGGACTGCGCCGCCTTGAGCCAGGCTGGCGTCTCGATTTTTACTGTCACCGGACCAACTGCAAAACCTCGCACCAGAGTGGGTCCATCCTGCAGGGTGACCGTCTCTGACTTGCCGGTTTCGTCTGTCAAAGTGGCCTTGAGCCCCTTGAACGAACGGTTGTGCTCATCGCGAATGTCTACCTCTACCCAGTTATCATAACGTTCGCAAGGGATACAGTGGGGATCTGCCGCCATCAGGATACTCCTGTCAATTCGTGATGTTTGTTCAGCCAGTTGGCTACCTGAACCAGCTCATCGTCAGTCAGCATCAATGGCCCCCGTATCTCTTCAAGAGCCAGATTGGCCTGCAAGGCCAAGGCACCAGCCACCACACCATCGAGCACATCCTCTTGCAGCCCATCCTGACTGGCCAGTTTGAGTGTGGGTAAAATGGTCCCGGCCGGGTCAGGATGGCGCTCCATCATAGCCGTCATGGTCTGCCATAACCGCCGCCGCAAGATGTAGGCATGACGGTTCTCGTCGTAGAGTCCAGCCAGATGATGAGGCCGGATATGAAACCAGGGAGTTTGCAATGCGGGTTGGAACCTGGCGTGAGGCGTGCGAGCGAAGACCTTGCCATGGATCCAGAGCCCGGAACAGGGCCCCAGCACACTATCGCGTTCATCAGGGGTCATGGCGCTGAGCATGGGCAAGAAAATGCGTGGGTCAGAGAAACGAAACCAAACTGCTTCTCCCTCGCGTATCGCTTCTATCAGGCTCTGCCAATGGCGGCGGACCAGATCCACTGATTGGTCGCTGATCAGGTAGAAGCCGCTCAGGGCGGGATTAGCCATCATGAACTCAGTGGAAGGGGCAGGCAGCAACCAAGGCCCCAACGCAGAGTGCTCATCGAAAGCAGTACCGGCAAAAAGTGGATTGGCATTCTCTCCATCATAGGTATAGAAATCCGCTACGGCTGACTCTGCCAGAGCTCCATCGATGACGGCATACGTCTCACCCGCTTGCTCGCCAGCGAGCCAATCAAATAACGTCATAATACGGAAACCTCAATCAGTCGCTTGATCCTGCTGCGGTTGTCCGATGCATTGTCAGAGGTTGGGATCGTATTGAGCAAGGTATCGAAATCACCGCTCGTGGAGGAAACTACTCGATCGACCCTTAGCCTGGTCTGCGTCGGAAACAGCATCTCAGCTTCGCCCTTGAAGTGCGCAGCGTCTCCCAGCAGACGGCCACCATGACCGGCAGGCAAGCGGATCTTCAACAAGGTATCGTTGACCCAGGCCTTGTCCGGTGAGGTACTCATGAATCCAGGCTCAACAACGATATTACCCACCCCGGTGAACTGCTCTTTCAGGGCTGCAAGCTCCGGCTTGTCCAGCGCCAGCCCCCGGTAGACGAAAGACAACTCAGGTGAGGCCGGCAATTTGGCCAGACCAGCCTCCACATCGGCAACATAGGCCTTCATTGCCTTATCAAATTCACCCGCAGATGTCGGCTCATCATTCAAATAGCTGCGACTAAGCAGGGTATCGATGGCCTCTCGCTGCTTGTAGGGGCGATCACGCAAATAGTTATTGAGCAATGTGTACCCCTGCGCCGAATAGTATCTGAGCGCTTCATCCGCTTTGGATATCTCCACCGTCGCCCACTTCTTTGCCGGCTTTTTACCTTCCCCTTTGGCTGCAACAGGTGGCGGCGGCGGTGGCATTCCTGCGCCTCCGGCAAGCTGGGGTGGGACGGGTGGTGGAGCCGGTGGCCCCCCGGCAGGCGGAGGTGGTACAGGTGGTGGGGCTGCAGGACAAGGCTTGGCCAGCGGCGCCATGGACTCCATGCTCTTGTGGATGGCCGGGGCTGGCAACGTTGCTGGTGGTGGTGGCACTTCGACATTGCCTGGTAGAACGGGAGCCTTGCCCCCCCAGCCAGAACCTGAACCTGGGCTGCCGCCGGAGTTCATCTTGATGGTGGGGCCAACCAGAGTGACGCCGTTCGGGTCTACCTGCACAAAACTGCCACCCACTTTGAGGGTGATTTCAGCTCCGGCCTCCAGTACGACCTTTTGACCCGACTTGAAGTGAATTTCCTGACCTGCTTCCACCAATAGTGCTTGTGCAATCTTCTGGTGGATCGATGCATCCACCGTCAGCGAGTAGTCGGCTTTTATCTGGTCGCGCTTCTCACCCTCCACCGTCAGGTGGTCATTGGCCTTGATGCGGGTCACCCGCTCATTGTCGATGTCGGAGTGCTGGTCGTGCTTGATGTGCCAGGCGGCATCATTTTCGATAAGCACGTTCAGGTCTTTCTGACCGTGGATATAAATCTCTTCCTGCCCCGCCTGGTCTTCAAAGCGCAGCTCATTGAAGCCCTCCCCCTGGTGGGTTTCGGTGCGCAGCACGGTGCGGGTCTTGTTGGCAGGTAGCTCATAAGGAGGCCGGTTGGTGGCGTGATAGGTGCGCCCGGTCACGATGGGCTGGTCGGGGTCCCCTTCCAGGAAACTCACGATGACCTCGTGGCCGATGCGCGGGATGGCCATCATGCCGTATTGACCGCCGGCCCAGCCTTGCGAGACTCGCACCCAGCAGGAGCTCTGGTCGTTGCTCGAGCCGTAGCGGTCCCACGGGAATTGCAGCTTGACCCGGCCATGCTCGTCGCAGTAAATCTCCTCCCCGTCGGGGCCCACCACCATGGCGATTTGTGGGCCATCCACCATCAGCTTGTGAGGGGCCTCCGGGCTGCCGATGCGTGCCCGCCAGGTGGTGCTCGCT
Source organism: Aeromonas sp. A35_P (assembly GCF_002259925.1). Lineage (NCBI taxonomy): Bacteria > Pseudomonadati > Pseudomonadota > Gammaproteobacteria > Aeromonadales > Aeromonadaceae > Aeromonas > Aeromonas sp. A35_P. The sequence continues at coordinate 4,267 of NZ_NEVB01000098.1, forward strand.
TTCACCACCCCGAATTCATTGTGGTAGACGGTGGGGCCGCTGCCCCCCTCCTCTTCCAGCGCCTGTGGCTGCAAGCCGGTGTGCTGGATGCGCACGATTTGCCAATCGGTGTTGAGACTGCCGTTGGGGTGTTCGGTGAGTGAGAAGCTCTGCCCCGGCTGTAAAGCCGCGCAGTTGGACTTAGCCTGGCCCGCCACTGCATCGTTGCGCAGCGCATCCAGCCGATGTTGGGCAAAGGCCTTACCGCTGCCATCCTGCTTGTAGCGGCCCGGAAAATCAAAGTGCTGGTAGGTGTCGCGCTGGTGGTTCAGCTCAGCCCCTACTTTTTTGTGGGAGAGGCCGTAGGCCGGGGTCTTGAAGCTGTAGTCCTTGAGCTCCACATCCGACGGGCGTACCGCCTCGCGATAGTGGAACTGGCGCACATAGGGGCCTTGCTCCAGCGAACGGTTGCTGAGGTTGAAGAAGAGCTCGGGGCCGGCGGTCAGGGCGGCCGCGTCATCGGCAAACACGATGCGGTGCTTGCCCGCTTCAAACTCGTGGAAGTAGAACATCCCCTCTTCGGCGGCGAGGCGGTTCACGAAATCGAGGTCGGTTTCGCGATACTGAACGCAATATTCCCGTTTAGCATGCTCATTCTTGAGCGCAAAGGCGTAGTCGGTGATGCCGTGCTCTTGCAAAAGAATGCTGAGGATTTCATCGGGCTTCTGTGCCTGAAAGATGCGGGAGTTCTGGCGAAGTGACAGCCGCCACAGCGCCGGCTGCACCAGCAGCTGATAGCGGGTCCTGCGAAAACCGCTGTCACCCTGCGCAAAGTCACTCACCACTCCGCACACCCGCCGCTGCAGCTCGCCGTTGTACCACACCAACAGCTCGCACGGCTGGTCCAGCACGGCTCCAAAGTCGATGTCGGGCTGGGCACTCGCCAGCTCCAGGCGCAGGTTGAACGGCCGGTTGAGCCCTTCATCCAGCGCAAACTCGGCCACCACGAAGGTGCTCTCGGGCAGGGCCCCCACCTTGACGGTAAATTGTAATCCTGTGCTGTCTGCCATCGTTGCTCGCCCCAGAGATATCGTGCAGCCCCATCAGGCGGGGCACTTCAAGTCGTGTGAGAGATCCGCCTTCGCCCCGGTTATTGTGCGGCAAGACGTAAACTCGGATTTTTTCTTGTGCCCCCTCACCTCAGGCAAACGGGCAGAAGAAAAAACGCGTGTATTGAAACGGAGCGGGAAATGCCAGAAACAGCAAAAGGGCACCGCAAGCAGTGCCCTTTTGCTCAGAATTACGCTTCGATCGGTGCGCGCCAGTCGTCCGCACCGGAAGTACCGGCAACGGTGTGCTCCCAGTCAATCTTGCGATAGGCCAGAGAGACCTGGATCAGCTGGGTGAAGTCAGACTTTGCCGGATCCTGGCAGTGCGGCATCTGGCAGTCGATGTCGACGATGGTGGCATCGGTTAGCACGGTAGAGAAGAAGTGCTCTTGCTTGCCCTCGACGGAGGTGCGGTACCACTTCAGGGTCACTTTCGGCAGCATCTCGCCGGAAGCCAGGGAGTTGTACATCAGCGGTACGGCTTTGTTCAGCGCAACGGTGAACTTGAACGGCTTGTGGACACGCTGACCAGCAGGCTGACCGGATTGCGGATCGGTCGGCACGGTGACGACGTGTTGGAACTCTTGTACCAGCATCTCGTCTTCGTGGCCCTGCACGAAGATGTTGCCGACGGAATCGGAAGTGAAGGCACCGGCGGTGATATTGCCCTGGGTTTTACCTTCGATGCTGATATAACATGGAGTTGGCATGAGTTTGCTCCTGATTGGTTGAACGGTAATGACACTCGACCTAACCAGTTAGCAGCGACCATGCCAATCTTTTTTATCCATATTTTTCAATACATTAAGTGAAAATCAAGCAAGCTGCGCTGATG
>NZ_NEVB01000099.1:0-43659 GCF_002259925.1 Aeromonas sp. A35_P
ATACATGCCTTTCAAAGGCATTTTCACGACCCTTGCCAATTATTTTAGAGAGCTGGGTCACAAAAAAACACAAACCACAAATCATTGATTTAAATCAATTTTCCTGTTGAGGCAAATAAGTAATGCTTCTGTTAAAAAACAACTCGCAAGGGTGTTTTCATCATGTTTCCCCTACTTGTTCCGCCCCTGAATAAAACTAATTAAAAACCAACAAAAGCGCATATCCATGCTAATTCGACAAACCCATGAAATGATTAGTTAATCTAATCTGAGATGGGTAATTTTTCTTGTTTGTCCGAGCCAGATAGAGCTCCTACAATGCGCCTCGCAGTGAGGGCATACCCTTGGATACAGGCCGGTCAATCTGGGTTCCCGGTACGTATTCGATGAACATTTCGAACCTGTCTATTGGAATTAAAGATGAAAAAGTTTGTTGCTAAAACCATCCGTTACTACAAGCTTTCGTTCGTTCAGCTCTATCAAATGAACCGACTCTGAGGCCTCGCGACGGCTCACTCCGTTTTTTACCGGTCTGTCTCCAGACGCACTCACTGTCTGTGAACATCCATCCTGAATTGTCTTTGCCCACCGCATCCGCAGTGGGCTTTTTTTTGCCCGGATAACAAAAAACCGCCTCCTGGGGCGGTTTTTTGTTCAATCAGCTGTTTCTACCCTTCATCTGGCCGTTGCAGGCCAAAATGCGCATAAGCTCTTGGAGTCGCGATCCGCCCTCTGGGTGTACGTTGCAGGAAGCCCTGCTGGATCAGATAGGGTTCGAGTACATCTTCGATGGTGTCCTTCTCCTCGCCGATGGCGGCCGCCAGGTTGTCGAGCCCTACCGGCCCCCCCAGAAACTTGTCTATGACAGCCAACAATAGCTTGCGGTCCATGAAGTCGAACCCTTCGTTATCCACGTCCAGCATGTCCATGGCACGAGCTGCGATGGGCCCATCAATCCGGCCATCGGATTTCACCTGGGCAAAATCCCGTACCCGGCGCAACAAACGGTTAGCAATTCGCGGCGTACCGCGCGAACGACGTGCCACCTCCAGCGCGCCGTCCTCCGTCATGTCGAGCCCGAGGCAACGGGCGCTGCGGGCAACGATGTCGGTCAGATCCCTGACGTTGTAGAACTCGAGGCGCTGCACGATACCGAAGCGATCCCGCAGCGGGCTGGTGAGAGAGCCGGCCCGGGTCGTCGCGCCGATCAGGGTGAAGGGGGGAAGGTCGAGCTTGATGGAGCGAGCCGCCGGCCCCTCCCCGATCATGATGTCGAGCTGGTAATCCTCCATCGCCGGGTAGAGCACCTCCTCCACCACTGGACTAAGGCGGTGGATCTCGTCGATGAACAGCACGTCGTTTGGCTCGAGGTTGGTGAGTAGCGCCGCCAGATCACCGGCCTTCTCCAGCACCGGGCCCGAGGTGGTCTTGATGTTGACCCCCATCTCATTGGCCACAATATTGGCGAGCGTGGTCTTGCCAAGCCCGGGCGGGCCGAAGATCAGCAGATGATCGAGCGCCTCGCCGCGCTGGCGCGCCGCCGCGATGAAGATCTCCATCTGTTCGCAGACAGGATCCTGACCGGTGTAATCGGCCAGCAGCTTGGGCCGGATGGCCCGATCGATGACTTCTTCCTCACGCCCGCCAGCGGCGGAAATGAGGCGATCCGCTTCAATCATTCTCTACCTCACACCAGGCTGCGCAGCGCTTCACGGATGATATCTTCCACCGACATGCCATCCACCGCGACCTTGCTGACGATCTGGCTGGCCTGCTGCGGCTTGTAACCGAGTGCCACCAGCGCACTGGCGGCCTCTTCGCTCGAATCCGGCGCCCGCAGGGCACTCTCCTTGGCAGGCAGACTGATCTCGGCCGGCGAGAAGAGATCGTGGCTGACCCAGCCCTTGAGCCTGTCTTTCATCTCCACCACCAGCCGTTCGGCGGTCTTCTTGCCCACCCCAGGCAACTTGACCAGGGAGCTTATCTCCTCGCGCTCGACGCTCAGCACGAACTGGGTGGCAGTCATGCCGGAGAGAACGGCCAGCGCCAGCTTGGGGCCGACCCCGTTGGTCTTGATCAGCTCGCGAAACAGCGCCCGCTCCTGCTTGTGATTGAAGCCGTACAGCAGCTGGGCGTCTTCCCGCACCACGAAGTGGGTGTGAATGATCGCTTCCTTGCCGATCTCGGGCAGATCATAGAAGCAGCTCATGGGCATGTGTACCTCATAGCCCACGCCCCCGACCTCCAGCAATACCTCAGGGGGTTGTTTCTCAATGACTACGCCTCTCAAGCGACCAATCACGGCTCTCTCCTCGCCAAACCAGCTATCTGTAAATTGGCTCATAGCATAAAGAATAACTGGATAAGTATCCAGCATAGGGCGGCGGGACCGCAGCGGATTTTCGGCACATTCTCCCGTTCCAAGCCATGCTTGGATCCGAACCGGACAGCAACTTTATTTTCCATCTGGCATGGCAATTTGTCGCTACTGACAAAACACTAAATTGGGTTTATTTGGAACCAAGGAAGGTCCTTCATCATGAAAATCGTCACCACATCGAATCTGGGGCTGGCCATTCTGCTCAGCTGCACGCTGGGCATGGGCGTCGTCGGTTGGTATGGCAGCCAGCGACTGGCGGATCTGCTCTCCTACGTGCTGGGTGCCGCCTGGCAGACCGCGGATGGCGCCATGGAGGGTTCCATCGAGCTCGGCAACCAGTCGCTCTACATCCAGAAAATGCTCCGAGGCATGTCCCTCGACGAGCAGGAGCTGCAACAGGCCAGAACCGCCACCGCCGACGCCATGCGCCGGGTGGGCGAAGGTCGGCTCATCGATGATGCGGCCATCAACACCATGAACCAGCAACACCAGGTCTACCAACAACAGCAGGAACAGCTGCTCGCGCTCTACCAGGCTTTTATCCGCCTCGATCAGGCGCTGCGCGCCAGCTCGGAACGCATGTCCCGTCTCTCGACCCAGCTCGAGGTGGTGGGGGACGGCGCGGTCGAAAGCCTCACCCAATCACCGGATCAGGCCATCAGCTGGAATGGCGGCCTGGCGACCCGCTGGCACGCGGCTGATGGCGGCATGGAGGCCAATATAGGCTTCCTGCGTCAGCTCTATGCGCTGGAGAAGATGCAGAGTGAAGGTCTCACCCCCGCCATCCAGAGCGAGATGGAGGAGGCGACCCGCTTCTACCGGGAGGCGGTCGACGCCATGCTGGCCAGCGGGCTGTTTGATGTGCCTGCTGAGGGGGAGTTTGCCGGCCAGTCGCTGGCAACCCAATATCGGGCGCTGGAAACCGAGGTTCAGCAGTTGATGGTGCAGTGGATGGCGGCTCTTGGCGAATATCAACGCCAGCTGACCAGCTACGAACAGAGCGCCGATCAGCTCAAGAAATTGCTGGTCGAGGTGGAGGCCAAGGGCGATGCCACGGTCGAGGATCAGGTGGGTCAGCTCAACGCCATCATCAACCATACCAAGAGTCTGATCCTGGGCGGCCTGTTGTTCAGCCTGCTGATCGTGACCCTGTGCGGCTTCTGGCTGGTGCGCGCCATCGTGCGGCCCCTGCTGCAGGTCAATCGGCGGATGCAGGACATCGCGGCCGGCGAAGGGGATCTCAACGCCCGCATCAACCTCAGGCGTGACGACGAGATCGGCTCGCTGGCCGGCAGCGTGGATCGCTTCATCGAGAAGCTGCAGAAGATGATCAGCTCCACCATGGACAACAACCAGCACATCAGCGAGCACGTGCACACCTCGGTCAACCGGGTTCAGGCCATCAGCCAGAGCAGCCGCCAGACGGCCGAACATGCCCAGGCGCTGCACCATGACAGCGAGCAGATGGTGCAGGTGGCCACCACCATCTCGGACAACTGCAGCCTGGCGGCGCAAAACGCCAACGAGGTGCGCCAGCTCACCACCGAGAGCAGTCAGTATGTCTCCTCCGCCAGTGCGGGCATGCAGCGGGTGGTGATGGAGGTGGGCGAATGCGCCACCGCCATCAACGCCCTCAAGGAGCAGGCCAGTCAGATAGGCCAGATCATCTCCACCATCAGCGGCATTTCCGAGCAGACCAACCTGCTGGCGCTCAACGCCGCCATCGAGGCCGCCCGGGCCGGCGAGATGGGCCGCGGCTTTGCGGTGGTGGCCGACGAGGTGCGCACCCTGGCCAATCGCACCGCCTCCTCCAGCGCCGAGATCAACGAGGTGATCAACAGCATCCAGCAACAGACCGAAACCGCCTACCTGATGATGCAGCGCAACCTGAAGACGGTGGAGTCGGGCATGGCGGATTCCGACAACACCAAGCAGATCCTGTTCAAGGTGGAAGGCGCCATCGACCACCTGGCGGACATGGTGCAGCAGGTGGCGGACGCCACCGGCCAGCTCTCCCATACCCTGAGCCACACCTCGGACAAGGTCTCCGGCATCAGCCAGCAGGCCCAGACCGGCGAGCAGGAGGCGCAGGAGTGTCTGCAACTGGCCTCCTCTCTCCATCAGGCCAGCCTGCTGCAACAGCGGTTGCTGTCGCAATTTCGGGTCTGACCGCAGCGGGGGCGACGCCCCCGCTTTCTCCCATCGTACGAATTTAGCCCTTGGGCCGCAGGGCCCGTCCTGTTAAAATTCCGCTCTTGAAATTATCCAGGGCCCCGCCGCCCGTCTTAGCTAAGGTCTACCGCGATGCGTACCAGCCAATATCTGCTTTCCACTCTCAAGGAAACCCCGTCCGACGCCGAGATCATCAGCCATCAGCTGATGCTGCGCGCCGGCATGATCCGCAAACTGGCCTCCGGCATGTATGCCTGGCTGCCGTCCGGTCTGCGGGTTCTGAAAAAAATCGAGAACATTGTTCGCGAAGAGATGAACAATGCTGGTGCCATCGAAGTCTCCATGCCGGTGGTTCAGCCCGCCGAGCTGTGGCAGGAGTCCGGCCGCTGGGATGACTACGGTCCCGAACTGTGCCGTCTGACCGACCGTCACAACCGTCCCTTCGTGCTGGGCCCGACCCACGAAGAGGTGATCACCGCGTTGATCCGTTACGAGGTGAACAGCTACAAGCAGCTGCCGCTGAATCTGTACCAGATCCAGACCAAGTTCCGCGACGAAGTTCGCCCCCGTTTCGGCGTGATGCGTGGCCGCGAGTTCCTGATGAAGGACGCCTACTCCTTCCACATCGACAAAGCCTCCCTGGTCGATACCTACGAGAAGATGCACGCCGCCTACTGCAAGGCGTTCACCCGCATGGGTCTGAACTTCCGTCCGGTGCAGGCCGATACCGGCTCCATCGGTGGTACCGGCTCCCACGAATTCCAGGTGCTGGCCGAGAGCGGTGAAGACCTGATCGCCTTCTCCGACAGCTCCGACTACGCCGCCAACATCGAGATGGCCGAAGCCTTGGCGCCGGCCGGTGAGCGCGCCGCTGCCACCGCAGCCCTGACCAAGGTTGCGACCCCGAACGTCCACACCATCGATGAAGTGGCCGCCTTCCTGAGCGTGGCCCCGAGCGCCGTCGCCAAGACCCTGCTGGTGCTGGGCGAAGCGGACGAGCACGGCAACCAGGCGGTCATCGCGCTGGTACTGCGTGGCGACCACGAGCTGAACGAAATCAAGGCCGAGAAGCTGCCGGGTGTCGCCAACCCGCTGGCCTTCGCCAACGACGAGCAGATCAAGGCAGCCGCCGGCTGTGATGCTGGCTCCATCGGCCCGGTCGGCTTTGCCGGTCGCATCATCGCCGATCGCAGCGCCGCCCACCTGGCTGACTTCGTCTGTGGCGCCAACGAGACCGGCTTCCACCTGACCGGTGCCAACTGGGATCGCGACATCGCCACCTATGAAGTTGCCGACCTGCGCAACGTGGTGGAAGGCGACCCGAGCCCGTGCGGCCAGGGCAAGCTGCTGCTCAAACGCGGCATAGAAGTGGGCCACATCTTCCAGCTGGGTACCAAGTACTCCGAGGCCATGAAGGCGAGCGTGCTGAACGAAGGCGGCAAGTCCGTCACCATGGAGATGGGTTGCTACGGCATCGGGGTCTCCCGCCTGGTGGCTGCCGCCATCGAGCAGAACAACGACCAGTACGGCATCATCTGGCCGGACGCCATCGCCCCGTTCGAAGTGGCCATCGTACCGATGAACATGCACAAGTCCGTGCGTGTCGCCGAGCTGGCCGAGCAGTTCTACGCCGAGCTGAAGGCCGCCGGTGTCGACGTGCTGTTCGACGACCGTAAAGAGCGTCCGGGCGTGATGTTCGCCGACATGGAGCTGCTGGGCGTGCCCCACGGCATCGTCATCGGTGAGCGCGGCATGGACAACGGCGTGGTGGAGTACAAGTGCCGCCGCACCGGCGAGAAGCAGGAAGTGGCCATCAGCGACATCGTCGCCATGCTCAAGGCCAAGCTGGGCCGTTAATCCCGCCCCTCGCTGGTATAAAAAAAGCGCGCCGATGGCGCGCTTTTTGTTTCTCTCTTCTGACGACGGCAACCGGATGACGGCGGCCTTTTGTCAGGGATTGCGACCGATAAAGAGATCGGTCACGTGGCAGCTGCTTCTGGCTTCCAGTGCATCCAGCATGTAGGCGGCGGCATCTTCCGGGGTCATGAAGCCGCTGCTGTCCACGTGATCCGAGTTGTCCCAGAATTCACTGCGGATCCCGCTCGGATAGAGGTTCACCAGCCGCAGCGGCGAGCCCTTAAGCTCGGCCCGCAAGGATTCGAGAAAGCCGCGCATCCCCCATTTGGAGGCGCAGTAGAGGCTCTCGTTGGCCTTGCCCACCTGGGCGGCGGAAGAGAGCACATTGGCCAGCACCCCGCCCTTGTCGCCGATGAGGCGCACCGTCTGCTGGGCCACCAGAATGGTGGAGATGAGGTTGCTCTCCACCACCCGGCGGATCTGCTCGGCGGTATAGACGCCGACCGGGCCGAATTCGCCCACGCCGGCACAATGCAGCACCAGCTCGGGCAGGCCGCCCCACTCCACCGCGGCGGCAAAGGCGACATCCACTTCCTCGTGGTGCGCCAGATCGGCGGCAATGCCGATCACCGCCTTGCCGAACAAGGCTTCCTGCTCCTGCAGCTTCTGATAACGATGCCCCATCATGGAAACCTGATGGCCCCGTTCAACCAGACCTATGGTCAAGGCGCGGCCCAAGCCGGACCCCGCCCCCGTCACTATGATATGACCCATGTTCGTTCCTCGCCGGATGCCGCCATCGGGATGATGAGGGCATCGTCACCAGAGATTGCCGGAATTTAGAAGGTGAATTCGCCACCGATGAACCAGCCGTCTACCCGCTGGTCAACGCGATCGAAGTCCATGCTCGCATCACGCCAGCCGGCACGCACCTTGAGCGGTACGGTCGCGAATTTGTAGGAGCCACCGAGACGGTAGTCGTAGTTGTCGGCATCCTGCACGCGGGCATCGCCGAAGGCGGCAAAGCCGGTACCAGGGATACGCACTTCGGCGCCGGTGTAGGCCATCAGCACGTCCTTGTCATAGGAGTAGTGCTGGGTGTTGAAATCGCCATCGTAGCGACGACCGGTCAGACCCAGGTCGATCTGGAACAGATCGTTGTTGAACAGGCGATAGTAGAGGCTCAGGTCATAGGCCATCAGATCGTTGTTGAGGGCGCCGCCACTGGTGCCGAAATCGGAGATCTCGAACTTGGCGTTGGGCAGCAGGATGATGCCGTGCTCCAGTTGCAGGTAGCCGCTCCAGTTGTAGTTCTCGTCGTAGCTGCCGTTGGCCCCGACACCGTTGATCTGGCCGCTGCCCTGGGCATTCCATACATCGGTACCGGCGGCAAAACGCCAGTCATCGGCAGCCATGGCAGCCTGGCTGAACAGGGCCAGCACACAACCGGCAATCAAGGTCTTCTTCATCACGTTACTCTCTTGTTGGACTGGAAAGGCCATCATTTTACCCAGAGCGACGGGAATACACAGTGTAAAAAGCTGAACAAGCGTCCATTAATGTCAGTGCTGCATGCCTGCCATGGGTTCAACCGGCTTCACCGGCAGACTCAGCTCCAGCTGCTGGCCATCATCCATGGTCAGCGTCAGCGGGAAAGGGGTGCCCTGGGAGAGCTCGCGCACCTCGAACAGCATGATGTGGAAACTGCCGGGCTTGAGCGCCACTTCCCCCTTGGCCGGCACCTCTATGCTCTCGACCTGGCGCATCCTCATCACGCCGTTCTCGTGCAGATGGGTGTGCAGCTCGGCGCGGCCCACCTCGGGCGAGGCGGCGGCCACCAGCTTGACCGGCTGATCGGCATCATTCTTCAGCACCAGGAAGGCGGCGGTATTGGGAGAGCCCGGCGGCAGCAGGCGCACATAACCATCGACGGCCTCGACCTTGGCCAGGGCGGGAGCGGCCAGTCCCAGGGCCAAGAGGGAATAGAACGCACGTTTAAACATGGTTGAAATCCTTTTATGATGTTGTTAAACGCAACAAAGCTTACCGCAGTGGTAACCCTTTGACAGCCAGCAATAACAAGGATTTAGACATGGACCCCATTATCATTGCCGAGCAGCAGGATGGCTTGCTCACCTTGACCCTCAATCGTCCCGACAAGCGCAATGCCCTCAATACCGCCATGTATCGTGCGCTCACCGAGGCATTGCGGCAAGCGACGGCGGATGACGCCATCCATGCCCTGCTCATTCAGGGGCAGCCCGACTGCTTCACCGCCGGCAATGATCTGGCCGACTTCATGGGCAAGACGGGGCTGGATCCCGACGACCCCATCCTGCAATTTCTGCACACCCTGGCCGACTTCCCCAAACCGGTGATCGCCGCGGTCGGCGGCGCGGCGGTCGGCATCGGCACCACCCTGCTGCTGCATTGCGATCTGGTCTATCTGGCCGACAATGCCCGTCTGCAACTGCCCTTCGTCGAGCTGGGGCTGGTGCCGGAGTTTGCCTCCAGCCTGCTGCTGCCACGCAGCGTGGGCCACCTGAAGGCGGCGGAGCTGTTGCTGCTGGCCGAAGCCATCGATGCCGACGAGGCGCTGCGACTCGGCCTTGCCAACCGGGTGCTGACGGCCGAAGCCCTGCTCCCCTTTGCCAGGGAGCAGGGTCTGAAACTGGCGGCCAAGGCGCCCGGGGCGCTGCAAAAGAGCAAGGCGCTGCTCAAGCAAGAGCTCAGGCAGGCGGTGCACTTCGTCATCGATCTGGAGGCGCGCGCCTTCTCCCTCGCCCTACAGGGGGAAGAGGCACAGATGCGGATCGCCCAGCGCCTCAAGGGCCGTAAATGATCCTCAGTTGAGGCGAAAACGGCCGATCAGCTCGCAGCCCTGCACCTGATCCTGCAACTGGATCAGGCGGGCGATATCGGGATTGGGGTGGCGCTTGAGGAAAGAGAGCAGCGCCGCCCGGCAGCAGCCCAGTTCACTGATGAGGGATTCACACTCCCGGTTCGGACACTGGGGCACCAGCGCAGTGACCAGCTCCGAAGCCAGCTTGAGGTAGCGCAGCTCGTAGGCCGGCTCCTCCATGGCGCGCCAGAAGTCGGCCAGTCGGTGGCAGGTCGCCACCCGCATGCTGGCCAGTTCATCCAGATCGCCGTCACTCAGTTCATACACCTCGGCGAGGGCCTGTTGATAGAGGCAGATGGCGGTGCCGAGCGCGCCGGCGCCCAGCGCATTTTCAGCCTCCAGCATGTAACGCTGCCAGATTTGATGGGTCATGCCGATCTCCCAGGTTGATGGGTGGGACTTTTATCATGCCCAGTTGAGAATGAATATCAACCCGATATTTTGTGCAGGTTTTGACCAGCTGGCGGTGCACGCCTTGGCTCCCGCCACCGCATGGCTTACCATGGGCGCTCATCCTTCAGGATCCCTCTTCCCATGCTGCGACCCCGTTTACCCCAGGCGCTGGGCTGCTCGACCCTGTGCGTGCCCCGCCTGCTGGTCTGGATCTATTAGCTGCGCTCCTCGCGTCATCCCCCCTATCCATTTGAACGAGGAAACAGCCATGAAACCCTGCCAACACTGGTCGCAGGTCGAATACCTGCATCTGACGGTGAGCAACCCCAACATCCATCTCAAGGGACGGCACAGCTACTACTCCGGCGCCTGGGACGGCCCCTTTGAAGAGCATGTCGTGCGCTATCTGCACGGCGACCGTTTCAGCCGCAGCCAGGAGAGGGACGGCACAGCTACTACTCCGGCGCCTGGGACGGCCCCTTTGAAGAGCATGTCGTGCGCTATCTGCACGGCGACCGTTTCAGCCGCAGCCAGGAGAGGGGCTGGGAGCCGCTCTGGCACATCGATCAGCTCCATATCGGCGACTATGTACAAATAGCCGCCGGGGTGAAGATCATCATGGGTGGCAACCAGACCCACAACACGGCCTTCATCAGCACCTATCCGTTTTCAGATGTGGAAGCGCTCCGGCGCAGCTATCGCCCGGCCGGCGACACCCGCATCGGCAACGATGTCTGGCTCGGCATGGACGTCATGATCATGCCGGGGGTCACCATCGGCGACGGCGCCATCATAGCGGCTCGTGCCCTGGTCAATCAGGATGTGCCGCCCTATGCCATGGTGGCCGGTACGCCGGCCAAGGTTATCAGGATGCGCTTTGCTGAGGACGAGATTGCCCGTTTGCAGGCGCTGGCCTGGTGGGAGTGGCCAGATGAACAGGTGCAGGCCCTGCTGCCACTGATCCAGCAAGGCGAGGTGGCCCTGCTGGAACAGGCTGCCGCCCGCTGGGGCGAGACCCGACCATGATGCAGCGGGGGGCCATGGCCCCCCGCTTTCATCCTGTCACTCAGTTGTCGCTATCGGGCGGATTGACCCGACACTGCTTGCCGGGATAGCCGGGCAGATCGGCCGCCTTGTTGCTGCACGCCAGCCGTTTGGCCTGATAGAGGCGATCCGCCAGGTTGGCGCTGTCGATCGGCAGCCAGTCCATCTGCCGGCCAAGCCAGCTGGCCCAGGCGAACTCGACGAAGTAGACCTGCTCCCGCTTGTCAAAATAGCCCGCATCCTGCAGCAACCCGGCCAGGGTGCGATAGGGGTAGTCGGGTAGCAGGTCGATGCGGCTCGGCAACTGTTCCGGCGTGAGGGGCTGCCCCCGCTCGTCCTTGAGCCAGGCCCAATGATTGCCCTGCATCTGGCTCCAGAAGCTGGCTTTGTCCTGCAGCCTGGCGATCACCTTGACCCGCACCTGCTTCACCCCGAGTTGCCACAGCGCCTTGGTCAGATGGTGTCTGTCCACCTGCCAGTAGCCGCCATCGGGTGCGATGACGATGGGGATCTCTTTCTTTTTCATCACCTTGTCGAGCTGTTTTGCGCTCTTGCCCGCCAGCTCGGCCTGGGTGTTGTCGACCTGGATCTGGCCCACGCCTCCCTGGGTGGGGTGCAGCGCGGCGATGTTTGCCTCGCACCAGCTGCCGACCTTGCTCTGCCGCTCGCACGGCGCCAGCGCCCAGGCCCCCTGACTGATGGCCAGGGCCAACAGGATCCATGTTCTCATCGCTTGCTCCTCGCCCCGGATTGGGGGTCAACGTGGGCGCCAGCGTCCCCTGCCGAGGGACTCATACTGGCGGTCTGACCAGCAAACGGGATATCATGATTTCCCGTCTGTCGGCGACCACTTATCGCCGAGTTTTCTCCCCGCTTCACACTATTTGAAGGATTAACCATGAAAGGATGGAGTCTTCTGCTGGCCCTGCTGGGCAGTGCCTGTGTCCAGGCTGCCGATGTTCCGCCCGGCACCCAGCTCGCCGCCGAACAGGCCGTCGTGCGTCATCTGAAAGACGAGCCGGCGAGCCTGAGTCCGCTCAAGCTGGTCGGCCTGCCCGAACTACAGGTACTGCGGGATCTCTACGAGGGGCTGCTGACCCAGGGGCCGGACGGCAAGGTGCAGCCCGGGGTGGCCGCCAGCTGGGACAACCAGGGCAATCAGCGCTTCACCTTCCATCTGCGCCCGGACGCCCGCTGGTCGAACGGCGATCCAGTGCAGGCCGCCGACTTCGTCTACGGCTGGCGCAAACTGGTCGATCCCAAAGAGGCCGCCACCTTTGCCTGGTTCGCCCAGCTAGCCCGCTTCGACAAGGTGGACGACATAGTAGCCGGCAAGCTGCCCCCCGAGGAACTCGGCGTGAAGGCCCTCGACCAGCATACCCTGCAGGTGACCCTCTCCCAGCCGGTGCCCTACTTCCTAAGCCTGCTGACCCACCCCAGTCTGTCGCCGCTGCATCGTGCCAGCATGGAGCAATACGGCAACCAGTGGACCCAGCCCGGCAAGCTGGTCGGCAACGGGGCCTTCGTGCTGAGTCACCGGGTGGTGAACGAGAAGCTGGAGCTGACCCCCAATCCCTACTACTGGGATCGCGCCCATACCGTGCTGACCAAGGTCACCTTCGTGCCCATCAACCAGGAGAGTGCGGCCACCAACCGCTACCTGGCCGGCGACCTGCACATCACCGAGTCCTTCCCCAAGGAGCAGTATCACAAGCTGATGGAGCAGATCCCGGGCGAGGTCTATACCCCGGATCAGCTCGGCACCTACTACTACGCCTTCAACACCCAGCGCGCCCCTCTCAACGATGTGCGGGTGCGCAAGGCGCTCTCCTACACCATCGATCGGGGCCTCATCGCCAACAAGATCCTGGGCACGGGTGAGAAACCGGCCTATCACTTCACCCCGGATGTGGTCGCCGGCTTCGAGCCCAAGGCCAACCTGCTCTCCAGCAGCAGCCAGCAGGTCCTCGACGACAAGGCCAGAACCCTGCTCAAGGAGGCGGGCTACGGCCCGGCCAACCCGCTCAAGCTGACCCTGCTCTACAACACGGCCGAGGTGCACAAGAAGATGGCGCTGGCCATCGCCAACCTGTGGAAACAGAAGCTGGGGGCCCAGGTCGAACTCACCAATCAGGAGTGGAAGAGTTATCTCGACAGCCGTCAGAGCGGCCAGTTCGAGGTGATCCGCTCCTCCTGGGTGGCCGATTACAACGATCCATCAGCCTTCCTCGGCCTGTGGGGCTCCCACCACAGCGGCAACATGGCCCGCTTCGCCAACGCCGGCTACGATTCCCTGCTGGCCAAGGCGGCCAACAGTCAGGATCCCCGTGAACGGGCCCGCCTGTTCGATGAGGCCGAGGCCGTACTGCAGGAGGAGGCGCCGATCGCCCCCATCTATCAATACACCAACGCCCGGCTGATCAAGCCCTGGCTCAAGGGCTACCCCATCAACAATCCGGAAGACGTGGCCTACAGCCGCCAGCTCTACCTGGTCAAGCACTGATCCTGCCTGGGGCCGGCCATGCCGGCCCCAATCTTCTGCCATCGCCCCCTGTTCATGCTCAAGTTTTCGGCATAAAATGCCGCCCTTTAAGGCAACCGCCCCCTCAATCACCGGTTTGTTATGCGTTTTGTATTGATGATCTCTCTGCTACTGACCCTGCCCGCCCAGGCGGCCAGCGAAACACAGTGCCGCCAGGCCTTCACCGAATGGATGCTGGCCCAGCAGCAACAGTTCAGCGACCGCAAGGCCAGCAAGATGGAGCGGCGCAGCGCGGAGCGGGCCATCGATCAGGTGCGCAGCGAATTCTCGAAGCGGGAGAGCTTCTGCCAGGCCATGGAGTGGGTGGAACACAACCGGGATCAGGATCCTCGCTTCACCCCGCGACTGGGGGAGATCCACGACTTCACGCCGCCGACCGACTCGCCGTCATAACGTCATAAAAAAGCCCCGGACCTGCGTTCGGGGCTTTTTTTCAGAGCAAGGTGGGTGCCGGCATCAGTCGACGTAGAAGGTTTGCTGGAAGGTCAGCGTCTGCTGCTGCCCCTCCCCCATGATCTTCAGGGTGAACTGGTAGGTATCCTCGTTGCGATAGGGCAGCACCGCCAGATAGTAGATGGCGTTGCCCTCCTTGACCTCCTGAAAGGTCAGGTTGCGGATGGTGCCGGTGAGGTTCTTGGCCTCGCCGGTGATCCCCACCGCCTGGGCCACCCCCTGCTTGTTCTGCACCGCGATGTTGACGATGCCGTTGTAGCGACTGCGCTCCAGACCATAGGCCTTGGCCACCTCGGGGGTGAGGAAGCTGGAGTTGAAGGCGCTGTAGTGCACCTGCCAGGGGCCCAGCTCCTTCATCTGTTCGGCCCGCAGGGGCAAGGTCAGCAACAGTGCCAGCAGGCAGCTTATCCAGGCTGTTTTCATGGTGTCATCCTTCTCGTGTTAACCCTGATTGTCCAGCAGGGCACTGACCTCGGCGGGGATCTGTCTGGGCGCCTCGATGGCGACCGTCTTGTGCCGCCCCAGCTCCCCCCGCACGATGCGAACCTGCCCCTTGGCCACCTTGAACTGCTTGGCCAGATACTTGATCAAGTGGCTGTTGGCCTGACCATCCACCGGCGGCGCCGTGATGGCCACTTTCAACTCTTCTCCGTGCAACCCGACGATCTGATCCCGACTCGCCTTGGGCTGGATCATCAGATGCATTATCAGCTCATCCCCTTCCCGCAGGACGGCTGCCATCAAATCATCCACCACAGCTGGCCGAACAGATCCCCCAACAGATAGTTTATGGCCTGCAGCCCGATAAAGGCGACCAGCACGGAGAGATCCAGCCCGCCCAGCGCCGGCAGAATGCGACGGATGGGGGCCAGGAAGGGCTCGGTCAGCTGGTGCATCACGTACTCGATGGGGTTGCGACCCTGACTGACCCAGCTCAGGATGGCGCGGATCAGCAGCACCCAGAAGATCATGGAGCCGGCCTTCTTCAGCACAGTCAGCCCGGCAAACAGGCTGAGGGTGAGCCAGTCGGCCAGCAGCACGTTCATGCTCTTGAGCAGCGCCAGCTTGGCAAAGGCGATGATGATGGCCAGCAGCACCGAGGCCAGATCCAGCCCGCCCAGCCCGGGAATGACCCGGCGCAGCGGCACCACCAGCGGATTGGTCAGCTTGACCACCATCTGGCTCATGGGGTTGTAGAAGTCGGCACGGGCCCACTGCAGCCAGACGCGCAACAGCACCACCATGAGATAGAGGTCAAAAATCGTGTTAATCAGAAAGTAAGCAGTGTTCATCTGGGCTCCAGGTTGCAGCTGAGAGTAACGAAAATCGGGTTCAGAACAGGGTTTCCATTTCGCCGGCCCGGGCAACGGCCGCCTGCATGGCATGTGCAGTCAGCGGCATCAGCCCCTGCTGCTGGAAGGTCTTGATCGCTTCGGCGGTGGTGCCGCCCTTGCTGGTCACCTGCTCGCGCAGGGTCTGCAGCGACAGCTCGGGATTCTGCTCGACCATAGCGGCCGCACCAAGAGCGGTCTGCTGCACCAGCAGGCGGGCCTGCTCGGGGGAGAAGCCCATGGCCTCGGCCTCCTCGGCGATGGCCTGCATGAACAGGAAGAAGTAGGCAGGCGCGCTGCCGGCCGCGGCGATGACGCCGTTGATGCCGGACTCCTGCTCCACCCAGAGGGTTTTGCCCACCGCCTGCATCATCTGCTCGGCCAACTCACGATCGGCCTGCTCGATGCCGGGCGGGGCGTACAGCCCGGTCATGCCCAGTCCCAGCAGAGACGGGGTGTTCGGCATGGTGCGGATGATCCGGCCGTGGCCGCCCGCCATCTCCGCCAGCCGTGCCACCTTGATGCCGGCGGCGATGGAGATGAGCAGCTTGCCCTCCAGCGTGCCCAGCGCCGTCACCAGCGCACTCAGCATGGCCGCCATCAGCTGCGGCTTGACCGCCAGCACGATCACTTCGGCCGCCCGGGCCGCCTCGGCGTTGTCCTGGGTGACGCGAATGCCGTAGTCGCCGGCCAGCGCATCCAGCTTGGGCCGACTGGGGTTGGCGGCAATGATCCGGTCAGCCGGGTAGCCCGCCTGAACCAGGCCGGCAATGATGCTGCGGCTCATGTTGCCTGCCCCGATAAAGGCGAGGGTTCTGTACTGCATCAAACACTCCTGTGATCTGAAGAAAGCAGAGCCCGCATGCACGGCATCACGGGCTCCTGCTCATGAATAGTCGCGGGCACCGAAGATGGCGGTACCGACCCGCACCATGGTGCTGCCGTGGCCGATCGCCAGTTCGAGATCCTCGGTCATCCCCATCGAAAGGGTGTCCACGCCCGGGTATTGTCGCGCAAGCTCGGTGAACAGAGTCTGCATGCGCACCATCTGGGCGGCCAGTACCGCCTCGTCGCTGGTATGCTCCGGAATGGCCATCAGACCGCGCAGCCGCAGCCGCTCGCAGCGGGAGACCAGCTCGGCCAGACGGAAAATCTCTTGCTCCGACGTTCCGGATTTACTGCTCTCTCCGCTAATATTGATTTGCAGACAGACATTTAGCGGAGCGAGCTCAACCGGGCGCTGGTTGTTGAGGCGTTCGATCAGCTTCTCTCTGTCCACGCTCTGTACCCAGTCGAACCGCTCGGCCACCAGCTTGGACTTGTTCGATTGCAGCGGGCCGATAAAGTGCCACTCTATGTCTGTACAGGTCCCTTGCTCACGCAGGGTATCTATCTTGGTGGCCGCTTCCTGGGCGTAGGATTCGCCGAAGCGGCGCTGACCGGCGGCATAGACCTCGCAAACGGCCTCCAGCGGTTTGGTCTTGCTGACCGCCAGCAGCTGGATGTGATCGCTGCGTCGGCCAGCCCGGCTGGCGGCTTGTACAATACGTTCCTTTACCTGAAGCAGGTGCTCGGCAATCTGGCTCATGTTTCGTTCGTGATCTAGTGATGGGAGAATGACAAATCTATGGATATCACAGAGTTATTGGCTTTCAGTGTAAAACATAAAGCCTCGGATCTACACCTCTCGGCCGGGGTTCCCCCGATGATCAGGGTTGATGGCGAGGTTCGCAAGATCAATTTGCCCGCCCTGGAGCACCGGGAAGTACACGCCCTCATCTATGACATCATGAACGACCACCAGCGCAAGGAACTGGAAGAGAACTTCGAGGTGGACTTCTCGTTCGAGGTGCCGAACCTGGCCCGCTTCCGGGTCAACGCCTTCCAGCAGGCACGCGGCTCCGGCGCGGTATTCCGGACCATCCCCAGCACAGTGCTGAGTCTGGAGGATCTGGACGCCCCGGAGATCTTCCGCAAGATTGCCGAATACCCCCGCGGCCTGGTGCTGGTGACCGGCCCAACCGGCTCGGGCAAGTCCACCACCCTGGCGGCCATGGTCAACTACATCAACGAGAACTTCCATCACCACATCCTCACCATCGAGGATCCCATCGAATTCGTGCACGAGAACAAGCGCTGCCTGGTGAACCAGCGGGAAGTACACCGCGATACCAAGAGCTTCAGCAACGCCTTGCGCTCGGCGCTGCGGGAAGACCCGGACATCATACTGGTGGGTGAAATGCGCGACCTCGAGACCATTCGCCTTGCCATGACCGCGGCCGAGACCGGCCACCTGGTGTTCGGCACCCTGCACACCTCGTCGGCGGCCAAGACCATCGACCGGATCATCGACGTCTTCCCCGGAGCGGAAAAAGACATGGTGCGCTCCATGCTCTCCGAGTCGCTGCGGGCGGTCATCTCCCAGACCCTGCTCAAGCGCATCGGTGGCGGCCGGGTGGCGGCACACGAGATCATGATGGGTATTCCCGCCGTGCGTAACCTCATCCGGGAGGACAAGATCGCCCAGCTCTACTCGGTGATCCAGACCGGGATGACCCACGGCATGCAGACCATGGATCAGAGCCTCAAGCAGCTGGTGAGCCGCGGCATGGTGGCGGCACTGGATGCCAAGGCCAAGGCGGTCGACCCCAACACCATCTAACCACGACGAATCTAGGGAAGGAGTCGTTATGAATCTGGATGCCCTGCTGGCCGAACTGGTTGCCCGCAAAGGTTCGGATCTGTTCATCACGGTCGGCACGCCGCCGACCCTCAAGGTCAACGGCCACCTGCAGTCGCTGGCAGAAGCGCCCCTCGACAAGGCAAGGGCACTGGCGCTGGTCAAAGAGACCCTGAGTCAGGATCACTTCGAGCGCTACCTGCGCACCAAGGAGGCCAACTACGCCATCCACCGAGAGGAGCTTGGCCGCTTTCGGGTCAGTGCCTTCTGGCAGCAGGAGCTGCCCGGCATGGTGCTGCGCCGTATCGAGACCCGCATCTCCACCTTCGACGAGCTGGCGCTGCCCCCCATATTGCAGGAGATCGCCCTGGCCAAGCGCGGGCTGGTGCTGTTCGTCGGTGCCACCGGCGCCGGCAAATCCACCACCCAGGCGGCCATGATCGGCTATCGCAACCAGCATGTGGACGGCCACATCCTGACGGTAGAAGATCCGGTGGAGTTCGTGCATCAGCACGGCCGCAGCCTGATCACCCAGCGCGAGGTGGGCATAGACACAGCGTCGTTCGACGTGGCGCTGAAGAGCTCACTGCGTCAGGCGCCGGACGTGATCCTGATCGGCGAAATCCGCAGCCAGGAGACCATGGAGTTTGCCCTGCAGTTCGCCGAGACCGGTCATCTCTGCCTCGCCACCCTGCACGCCAACAACGCCAACCAGGCGCTGGATCGCATCCTGCACCTGGTGCCTCAGGAGAAACACCGTCAGTTCCTGTTCGATCTCTCCTTCAATCTGCGCGCCATCGTGGCCCAGCAACTGCTGCCCAGCCCGGATGGACGGCGTCGTTTTGCCGCCTTCGAAGTATTGCTCAACACCCCGCTCATCACCGATATCATCCGCAAGGGGGAGATGCACCGGCTCAAGGAGGTGATGACCAAGTCCACCGAACTCGGCATGCAGACCTTCGATCAGGCGCTGTTCGCCCTGTTCTGTGCCGGCCAAATTGGCTACAGTGAGGCCCTTGCCCATGCCGACTCCGCCAACGACCTGCGACTGCTGATCAAGCTGTCTGGCCGAGAGCAGCTGGGTTCAGGCACACTCGACAACGTCACCCTGGATGAATGAGGGGCGTGCGTCACCGCTATAAAGGATCGTTATGCTGATTGTGGTTTCCCCGGCCAAGACGCTGGACTACGAGTCGCCGCTGGTGACTTCCCGTTTCACCCAACCCGAGCTGCTGGACCACTCCGCCGAACTGATCGGCCGGGCCCGCCAGCTGAGCCCGGACCAGATCGCCAGCCTGATGAAGATCAGCGACAAGCTGGCCGGCCTCAACGCCGCCCGTTTTGCCGACTGGCAGCCTGATTTCACCCCGGCCAACGCCCGTCAGGCACTGCTTGCGTTCAAGGGGGATGTCTACACGGGGCTGGCGGTGGAAGATTTCAGCGAGGCGGATCTCGACTTCGCCCAGGCCCACCTGCGCATGCTCTCCGGTCTCTACGGGGTGCTGCGTCCGCTCGATCTGATGATGCCCTACCGGCTGGAGATGGGGATCCGTCTCGACAACGCGCGCGGCAAGGATATCTACCAGTTCTGGGGCGACATCATCACCGAACACCTGAACAAGGCGCTGGCCGCCCAGGGGGACGAGGTACTGATCAATCTCGCCTCCGACGAGTACTTCAAGTCGGTACGCCCCAAGGCCCTGCAGGGGCGCATCATCACGCCAGTGTTCAAGGACGAGAAGAACGGCCAGTTCAAGATCATCAGCTTCTACGCCAAGAAGGCACGCGGCATGATGGCCCGTCACATCATCAAGCACAGACTCACCAAGGTGGAGCAGCTGACCGGATTCAATGCCGACGGCTATTACTTCGTAGCGGAAGAGTCCGACGCCAACACCCTGATGTTCAAACGCGCTGAAAATTAATTACGACCCGAGGGAACCAATTTCAGGATCCTCCAGTCTGAATAGGTGAATCCTCTGTTGTAAGCACTTTTTATTGGCCGACGTTTATACGTCGGCTTTTTTCTGCCCGACATCCGACCCATCAAACGCCAAAAAGCACAACGGCCATCCGGGGATGGCCGTTGTGGCGGGCAGGCTTACTTCTTTTTCTTCTTGGCAGACTTCTTCTTGTCGTCCTTCGGCTTTTTCTTCTTCACCGGCACCCGCGCCTCCTTGTGCTTGGGACGCAGCTCGTCGATCACCCGGCGCTTGAGGCGCTCTTCGGTGTAGCGTTCGATCTTGGCCACCATGGCCATGTCGTGGGCCTCCACCAGGCTGATGGCGCAACCGCGGTTGCCGGCGCGGCCGGTACGGCCGATACGGTGAACGTAAACATCGGCGCCGTAAGGCATGTCGTAGTTGATGACATGGCTGACGTTGGGCAGGTCGATGCCGCGGGCGGCAACGTCGGTGGCGATAAGGAAAGGCACCTCCCCTTCATGGAACTTGCGGATCGACTCGATGCGCTTGGCCTGCTCCATCTCGCCACGGATCCAGGCGCAGGGCACGCCCGCCGCCTGCAGCTGACCGGAGAGCTCCGCCAGCCGCTCGCGGGTCTTGACGAAGATGATGGCCTTCTGGGTTTCCGGGTTCTTCAGGATGTGCACCAGTAGGGCCAGCTTGTGGGCAGCGTCGTCGGCCAGGTGAACCCACTGGGTGATCGGGCGACGCTCGCTGCGCGGCGGCTCGGCGTGCAGCTCCACCGGATCCTTGAGGATCTCGCTGGCGAACTTCTCGAGGCCAGCCCCTTCCAGGGTGGCGGAGAACAGCATGGTGTGCTTGCGATAGCGCGCCTCTTCCACGATACGGTTCACGTCCTTGATGAAGCCCATGTCCAGCATGCGGTCCGCTTCATCCAGCACCAGCACCTCGATATCGTGGCTCTCGAACTCCTCTTTCTCGATGTACTCGAGCAGACGGCCCGGGGTGGCGACCACTATGTCGGTGGTCTTGGTCAGGGCCGGCAGCTGCTCTTCGTGGCTGACGCCGCCGATGATGGTCTCGATGCTGAGATTGGTGTGGGCAGCCAGCGCCTTGGCGTGAGCGGTCACCTGCAGCGCCAGCTCGCGGGTCGGGGTCAGCACCAGCATGCGGCAGGGGCCCGGCTTGCGGCGCGGGAAGTCCAGCAGATGCTGGAGCGCCGGCAACAGGAAGGCGGCGGTCTTGCCGGTACCGGTCGGGGCGGATGCCAGAATATCGCGGCCGTCCAGGGCTGGCTCCAGCACCATCTGCTGGATGGTGGTGGGGCGGGTGAAACCCATCTCGGCCAAGGCCCGGTTGAGGGCTGGATTCAGGTCGAAATCATCAAAGGACTGGCTCATGGCAATACTCGGTCATTAAGGAAACGGCAGATTATAGGCGATTATGTCGTCGGCTCCTATGGTGACTGTGCCTTAGCCGCTATAATCGCCGACCATTTTCTGCGAGGCGGGCACAGGACGGGAGTTGGATGGCACTAAAGAACGGTTTTACCTTCAAACAGTTTCACGTCGAGCACGATCGCTGCGCCATGAAGGTGGGCACCGACGGCATTCTGCTGGGCGCCTGGGCACCGCTCGGCAAGGCCCGCAGGATCCTCGACATTGGCACCGGCAGCGGCCTCATCGCCCTGATGCTGGCCCAACGCAGCCACGCCGACTGCCGCATAGATGCGGTGGAGCTGGATAAGCATGCGGCGCAACAGGCCCGCGAGAACGCGACCGCCTCCCCCTGGCCGCTGCGAGTCACCATCATAGAGAGCGCCATTCAGGGGTATCAGGCCGACCCTTACGATCTCATCGTCGCCAACCCCCCCTACTTCGTGGCGGGCCAGTCATTTCGCGATCCGGCCAGGGCGATGGCCCGCCATACCGGCACCCTCGACAGCCATGCTCTGCTGGCCGCCTGCGACCGCTTGCTGGCCCCCGATGGCCAGGTCGCACTGGTCGTGCCAACGGCCATGGCCGATGAAATTTTATGCATTTCGGCGGATTATGATCTGCATGCCGTTTGTTACACAGCTGTTATAACCAGAGCTGGAAAAGAGGCAAATCGTGTTTTATTGCTACTTGGCAGAGGATTAAACAGGTGTGATAGGGGTGAAATTGTGATCCATTCTGCTGAGGGAACCTATTCCGACAGATATATCCAACTGACCAGCCCCTTCTATTTGAAGATGTAAATTTCGTCTTGAACTATTTTTTCACGCCATTATGCTGACTCCTAAACGAGCGCCCGCTCCAGACCAGCTCAAACCACTGGTTGCGATGAAAAAACAAGCGGGGCTCCTTTTTTTTACCCTGAACAACGCCGGTCACCGACCAATAAAAAACTATAACAAGCAATAGTTTACAAGACAGACGAGGTTGAACTTGACGAAATCACTCACATTGTCCGACGTACTCGGACTGGGCTTCATGACCTTCGCGTTCTATCTGGGCGCCGGTAACATCATCTTCCCGCCACTGGCCGGCTACATGGCAGGTGAACACCTCTCTCTGGCCATGCTGGGCTTCCTGGTGACCGCCGTGGGTCTGCCCCTCATCACCATCATCGCCGTCGCCAAGGCTGGCAACGGCTGGGCCGGCATGACCAAGCTGCTGCCGGCCGGCGTGGCCACCGCGCTGGCTGTCGCCATCTACATCATCATTGGTCCGGCCTTTGCCGCCCCCCGTACCGGTCTGGTAGCCTACGAAATGGGCCTCAAGCCCTTCCTCGGTGACATGGGCCAAGCCGGCCTGTTTGCCTACACTGTGGTGTTCTTCGGGGTTGCCATCTTGGTCTCCCTGAATCAGGGCAAGCTGATGGACGCCATCGGCAAATACCTGACCCCGCTGCTGATGCTGTTGCTGCTGACTCTGGCCATCGGTGTATTCGTGGCACCCCAAGGCTCCATGCCGGTCTCTTCCGGCGACTATCAGAACGGCCCCTTCGTGAAAGGGATCCTGGAAGGCTACAACACCATGGACACCCTGGCGTCCCTGATGTTTGGCGCCCTGATCGTCGACCTGCTGCGCCAGAAAGGCATCCAGGACTACCGTAGCCAGTTCAAGTACCTGGCCATTGCCGGCATCATCTCCGCCATCGGTCTGTCCGTGGTCTATGTCTCCCTGTTCCAGCTGGGCAATACGGCTGCCGGCGTCGCCACCGACGTCAGCAACGGCGGCGCCATCGTCAACGCCTACGTACTGAGCCTGTTTGGCCAGCCGGGTCAGTTCATCCTGGCCGCCATCATCACCCTGGCCTGCTTCACCACTGCCGTGGGTCTGATCTCCGCCTGCTCCGACTTCTTCCACAACCTTACCGGCATGAGCTACAAGAAGCTGGTCGTACTGCTGGGTGCCATCTGCGCCGTGGTAGCCAACGTGGGCCTGAGCCAGCTCATCAGCCTCTCCATTCCGGTACTGGTCGCCATCTACCCGGTCGCCGTGGCGCTGGTGCTGGTCACCTTCCTGAAAGGTTACTTCGGTCGCCCGCGCCTGGTGTTCCGTGGCGTGTTGATGGTTGCCTTCCTGTTTGGCTGCCTGGACGGCCTGGGTGCCGCCGGCATGAAGATGGATGCCTTCGCCTTCCTGCCGCTGTTCGACAAAGGCCTGGCCTGGTTGCTGCCGACCCTGCTGGCCTGTGGCCTCGGGATGCTGGTACGCTCCGGCGAGAAACTGGCTGCCGAAGCCGCCTGATCTCGCCCCGCCCATCGTTAAAGAGCCTGCCTTGTGCAGGCTCTTTTGTTTGTATGGCTGTCAGCGCTTTTTTGTCCCCTGGTTATCAACCCCATATCGACAAAGCGACTCTGTCTCCCGCCCCTTGTGCTGGCTTCCTCAGATTGGTCGGTGATTTATTCTGGTCAAATAAATTGTTTCAAGATATTAATGTGTGACTGAGATCAAATATCTCTTCTTTATGCTCAAGATGGTACTCCTTCGTCGATGTGCGCATCGTGGAGGAGAGGGAAGCATTGTTATCCGGTTATCTGCCAGGCAGTGGGTGCAATCAACAAGAACAAGCTGATAAGGCAGATGAGGTTAGGTTTGACGAAATCATTGAAGTTGTCCGACATATTCGGACTGGGTTTTATGACGTTTGCTTTCTATCTGGGGGCAGGCAACATCATTTTTCCACCGCTGGCCGGCTTCATGGCCGGTGAGCATCTGACGGCCGCCATGGTCGGCTTTCTGCTGACGGCGGTGGGTCTACCCCTGCTGACGCTGGTCGCCGTTGCCAGAGGCAGCGCCGGGCAAGGCAGCAGTGGCTGGACGGCGATGACCCGTTATCTGCCGACCTGGGCGGCCACGGCGCTGGCCGTCGCCATCTACATCATCATGGGGCCGGCCTTTGCCACCCCCCGTACCGGGTTGGTGGCTTATGAAATGGGGCTCAAGCCCTGGCTGGGTGATGCCGGCCAACACGGGCTGCTGCTCTACAGCCTGCTCTTCTTTACGCTGGTGATCCTGGTATCGCTGGATCGGGGCAGGCTGCTCGATGCAGTGGGCAAATACATGACCCCTGTCTTGATGGTGATGCTGCTGATCCTGGCGGTCGGGGTCCTGATTGACCCGCAAGGCACCCAGCCAGAGGCCAGCGGCGACTATACGGAGACGCCACTCATCAAGGGCATGCTGGAGGGGTATAACACCATGGATACCCTCGGCTCCCTGATGTTCGGTGCCCTCATCATCGGCCTGCTGCAACGCCGGGGGATCGAGGACTATCCGAGCCAGTTCAAGTACCTGACCATCGCAGGGCTCATCTCGGCGGTTGGTCTCTCGGCGGTCTACATCTCCCTGTTCTACCTCGGCAACAGCGCAGCAGGCGTGGTGACCAGCGTCGACAATGGCGGCGCCATCGTCAACGCCTATGTGCTGAGCCTGTTTGGCCACTCCGGTCAGTTGATCCTGGCCGCCATCATTACCCTGGCCTGCTTCACCAGCGCGGTCGGCCTGCTCTGCGCCAGCGCCGACTACTTCCACGGTCTGGCCGGCTGGACATACCGCAAATGGGTACTGCTGATGGGATGCGTCTCCATCCTGGTTGCCAACATCGGGCTGAGTCAGCTCATCAGCCTCTCCATCCCGGTGCTGGTCGCCATCTACCCGGTCGCCATCGCACTGGTGCTGGTGACCTTTGTACAAGGCTATTTCGGCCGCCCACGGCTGGCGTTTCGCGCCGTGCTGCTGGTCGCCTTCCTGTTTGGCTGTCTGGACGGGCTGGGAGCCGCCGGCATGCAGATGAATGCATTCGCCTTCCTGCCGCTGTTCGACAAGGGACTGGCCTGGTTGCTGCCAACCCTGCTGACCTGCGGCCTCGGCATGTTGCTCCGCCCTCGTCAGGCGCTGGCGGCAGAAACCGCCTAACCAGCAAGCCAGCAATGAAAAAGGCCAGCATCAGCTGGCCTTTTTCATTGTGCTGCCACGACCGTTACAGCAACGGATCCGGTTTGGGTTTGCCGGCCAATCCGTACCAGTGGGTCTCCACCCGTCCGGCATGCCACTCAAAGGTGCCCCAGGGCTGTGCTGCCTGCCAGCGCGGAAAATTCACGAGTACCCGGTTGTCTTCATACTTGTAGAGCGAGGTGGAAATCTCGATATCAGAGAGAATAAGCAGCAGGGCCCAGCCGATGAAGAACCATTTCAGCGCTTTCCACATAGGGTTACTCGAAGCAGATTTCGATGGTGGCCCGACCGAAATCTGATTCAAACGGCATCATGATCTTGGTGCCGTCGGCACGATGGGTGATGGTGTGGTTGAGACCGGAAACGATGATGGGAGTCGCCATGTCGAATTCATACCCCTTCTCCCCCAGCATGCGCTTGGCACCGCCGGTCACCATGTTGGTGATCTCGCCCACCATGTCGGTCACCTCTTCATTGATGGTGGCCGGCGCCTCGCCCAGCATGCGGCGCATGATCTCCAGCGCCAACCCCTTCTCGAAGCTGATGGAGAGAGATCCCCGGGTCTGCGGGCCGACCATGCCGATGAGGCCGGAGACATCGCCGCGCGCCAGCTCGTCCATCTTGCGCTTGGGTTTGCCCGGCTTGAGCTCAAGCTGTGCCATGGTGGAGAGCACATTGAGCAGGGAGAGCAGGAACGGGTTTACAAAATCAGCCTTCATGTTGACTTCCTACAGTGGGCGTACAGCGAGCACATTGGCCATGTGCCTCAATCGTCTTATTGGTAATAGTAAAGCCATGCAACTTGGCTTGCTCGGAAAACGCGCCATCGATCGCCGGATCATGCAACTCGACCACCTCGCCGCACTGGTCACAGATGAGCAACTGCATCGGGTGGGCATGGTCGAAGTGACAGCAGAATATGAAGGCGTTGAGCGACTCCACCTTGTGGGCAAAACCCTGTTCGAGCAGAAAATCGAGCGCCCGATAAACGGTCGGCGGCTTGGCGTGGGCCTCGGTTTGTTGCAACTGGGCCAACAAATCATAGGCGCTGATGGCATTGCCATGGGCAGCCAGCAGCCTGAACACCTGACGTCGGGTAGGGGTGAAGCGGATCCCGCGTTGTTCGCAGAGTCGTTCGGCTCGTTGTAAAAGTTGGTCTTGATTCATGATCACGCAATTACCCTTTTTATTAGCCGGATACTATCACAGGGCCCCCTTTGGCGCGGTGACAAAATTCATTTTCTGGGGCTGCCTCACGTTGTGGTAAAATCCGCCCCCTTTGTTTAGCCAACCCGGATGATTTTTATGCAGGCGCAGCGTTTTTCCATCGCCCCCATGCTGGACTGGACCGATCGGCATTGCCGTTATTTCCATCGTCTGATGACTCGCCAGACCTTGCTCTATACCGAGATGGTGACCACTGGCGCCATCATCCACGGCAAGGGGGATTACCTGGGGTACAGCGAGCAGGAACATCCCATCTCCCTGCAACTGGGTGGCAGCAATCCGGCCGATCTCGCACGCTGCGCCAAGCTGGCCGAGGAGCGTGGCTATGACGAGGTGAACATCAACGTTGGCTGCCCCTCCGATCGGGTACAGAACGGCCGCTTCGGTGCCTGCCTGATGGGCGAGCCCGCACTGGTGGCCGACTGCGTCAAGGCGATGCGCGATCTGGTCGACATTCCGGTGACGGTGAAGACCCGCATCGGCATCGATGATCAAGACTCCTACGAATTTCTGCAGGCCTTCATCGAGCAGGTGCGCGACGCCGGTTGCGATACCTTCATCGTCCATGCCCGCAAGGCCTGGCTGAGCGGTCTGAGCCCCAAGGAGAACCGCGAGATCCCCCCGCTCGACTACCCCCGCGTCTACCGGGTCAAACAGGATTACCCGGACCTCACCATCGCCATCAACGGCGGCGTCACCTCCCTGGAGCAGACCCTCGAGCACCTGCAACACCTGGATGGCGTCATGATGGGGCGCGAGGCCTATCAGAACCCCTACATTCTGGCGCAGGTGGACAATTTGGTATTCGGCCAGAACAACGCCGTGCCGAGTCGCCACGAGGTGGTGCGGATGATGCTGCCCTATATCGAACAGGAGCTGGCCAAGGGCAACTATCTCTCCCACATGACCCGCCACATGCTGGGGCTGTTCCAGAACATGCAGGGGGCCCGCGCCTGGCGCCGTCACCTGAGCGAAAATGCCTGCAAGCCGGGAGCAGATATCCAGGTGGTGCTGGATGCCATGGCCAAGGTGCCGGAATTCGCCGCCACCGAGGCAGCGGAGTAACCATGTACCGCTTCACCGGTTCCTGGCTGCACAAGGCCATCGTCCGACTCTGCGCCGGTCTGCTCGCCATCCTGGGCGTCAAGCTCAGCGCCTTCTACTTCATCGGCTTGCTCATCGTGCTGGGGCTGCATCGGGATCAGCTGCTCGGCTGAACTCACCCGCCTCGACCAATAAAAAACCGGCAACACTGGGTGTTGCCGGTTTTTTATGCTGCAGAGAGTGACGCTACTCCCCCTTCTCCACAAACTGCAGCTCGGGCGCCCTAGAGGTCAGCACATCGGCGCAGTAATCCCAGGTCGAAATGCGATAGTGCTGCAGATCTTCATCCAGGTGCAGGCCGTCCGACTCCTGATGGAACCAGCTGGCAAACCGGGACGGGGTGATGAGCTGGATCTGCTCCTCGATGGCATGACTATCCTTGCCCTCGGCCAGATCGCAATCCTCCATGACCCGCACCGCGAAGATATGCCGGAAATAGACCCGGCACAGGATCTGCGGCGGCAGATCGATGCTGCGGGCCCTGCCCAGCATGATGGTGAGGGAATCGCTCCAGATATCCTGATGAAGTTCGGCCACGACCAGGCCCGGGGGGAGTTGGCGGGACGGAGCCCAAGGTACGGCAACCTGCCGAATGGCATTTTTCTGTTCCATCATCCACCTCACTACAGCGCACGCCATATCTTGAGTGTATCTGAAACAATTTCCGCTGACGATGGCAATAAAAAACCCGGCTGGCGCCGGGTTTTGGGGGATTACTTGACGGCGTCTTTGAGCGCCTTGCCTGCCACAAAGGACGGCACATTCGCGGCTGCAATCTGGATCTCTTTACCAGTTTGCGGATTGCGACCGGTACGGCCAGCGCGATGGTTCACCTTGAAGGTACCAAAACCCACCAACTGCACAACATCACCTTCTTTCAGGCTCTGGGTAATACCATTGATGATCTCTTCCAGAGCAACTTTGGCCTGAGCTTTGCTCAGATCTGCTTTGGCTGCAATTGCATCGACAAGTTGAGCTTTGTTCATAACATTTCCTTTATGATCGGGCATTTAGCACCGGGCCACTCTATTCAAAAAAAAACACTCAGGCAAAGGCTTTATCAGCCGGATTGGCTTGAATGCTGGGGTTTTCATCAAGATCTGCGGAAATAGTCACATATCTCGCCCCTTCGTGATCGTAATTGACGGGAAGAGGAGAGCAAATGATGGCGCCTTGTAACCAAAACACCACCCGGTGTAACAATATCCCCATGCCCCTATTGACGGTCAACCGGATTTTCCCTAGTTATAGGGAGGTGTCGTCAGTCCATAAAAAGGCCGGAGGCCTGTCACGATAGCACTCCATGCCTATGCCCCACGGAGGGAGTATGTTAACTGAACTGGAACAAACCAAACGCGCATTGGCAGGAAAGCACAGAGCTATCGATGACTGGCTGGACGCCAGACAGGCACTGCTGGTCGAGTACATGCGCCTTGCCGGCTTGAAACCCACCCGCAACAGCAAGCAGCGTTCGCTCCCGGGTCATGTGGAATTGCAACGTTTCTGCGAGCAGCTGGTCGACTACGTCAGCGCTGGCCACTTCGAGATCTACCACCATGTGGTAACCGCTTTCGAACAGGCCAGCGGCGACAAGCTGGAGCTGGCCAAGCGCATCTACCCCCATATCCGCGCCTGCACCGAGTTTGCGCTGGAGTTCAACGACAAGTACAGCAACGCGGACGAGGCCCAGATGCTGCTGCTGGATGAAGACTTGAACCAGCTGGGCCCCGTGCTGGAAGATCGTTTCAAGCAGGAAGATCGGCTGATCAAGGCACTGCAGGTAGTAGAGTCACTCAGCGCCCAGCAGGTTTGATATCCAATTTCGGAGCCAGTTCAAGATCCTGATGTGCAAGGTGCATTACACTCTATGTCATGACCTCTAGCACCCGTACCTATTGCTGACAGGAGATGAGAATGTCCGAGCGTCGCCGTTTTTCACGGATCCTTTACTTGACCATGGCCGATCTCGTCCAGGGCGATAAAAAATGGCGGACCCAGCTGGTCGATATTTCCCTGCAAGGCGCCCTGCTGATCCGGCCCGATGACTGGGAAAGTCACGACAACAAAGAGTATTCACTCAGCTTCGTGCTGAGCGGCAGTGACATCGAGATCAAGATGCAGGTCATGCTGACCCACGAAGCCAGCAAGAAACTTGGGTTCTACTGCCACCATATCGACATTGACAGCGCCACCCATCTCAAGCGGATGATAGAGCTCAACGTCGGCGATGAAGAGTTGCTGCACCGGGAGCTGGAACAGCTGCTGAGCGAGCATCTCGAACACCCCCACCCCTGAACCACTGCTCAAATCACCCAACAAAAAGGAGCGCCCGTTGCGCTCCTTTTTGTTGCCCGTCCGCCAACCCTGTTCTGCTTACAGCGCCTCCAGCGCATCGGCCAGCTTCTTGACCGGCACAACTTCCATGCCATCGATGGGATGCTTGGGCGCGTTGGCGTGCGGCACTATGGCCCGACGGAAACCATGCTTGGCCGCCTCCTGCAAGCGCTCCTGGCCGGACGGCACGGGTCGGATCTCGCCGGACAACCCCACCTCGCCGAACACCACCAGATCCTTGGGCAGGGAGTGATCGCGAAAACTGGAGACCATGGCCAGCAACAGGGCCAGATCCGCACTGGTCTCCTCTACCTTGACCCCGCCGACCACGTTGATGAAGACATCCTGATCCGCCATCTGCAACCCACCGTGGCGATGCAGCACTGCCAGCAGCATGGCGAGCCGGTTGTGATCCATCCCCACCGCCACCCGGCGCGGATTGGATAGCTGGGAGTAGTCCACCAGCGCCTGCAACTCCACCAGCAGCGGACGCGTGCCCTCCCAGATCACCATCACGATGGAGCCGGGCGCCTGCTCCTCACCGCGGCTGAGGAAGATGGCGGAAGGGTTGCTTACTTCCCGCATCCCCTGCCCGGTCATGGCGAAGACCCCCAGTTCGTTGACCGCCCCGAAGCGGTTCTTGTGGGAGCGCAGGGTGCGAAAGCGGGAGTCGTGGCTGCCGTCGAGCAGCACGGAACAGTCGATGCAGTGCTCCAGCACCTTGGGACCGGCCAGGGTGCCATCCTTGGTCACGTGGCCCACCATGAAGATGGCGACGTGATTCTGCTTGGCATAGCGGGTCAGCAGGGCGGCCGCTTCCCGCACCTGGGAGACGGACCCCGGCGCCGACTGCACATCCGCCACGTGCATCACCTGAATGGAGTCGATGACCATGATCTGCGGCTGCTCCTGCTGGGCAATCAGGCAGATCTGCTCGACCGAGGTCTCCGACAGCATGCGCAGCTTGTCGGTGGGCAGGCCGAGGCGCGATGCCCGCATCGCCACCTGCTGCAACGACTCCTCGCCGGTCACATAGAGGGTCTTCATCCGCTCGGCCAGGCCACACATGGTCTGCAGCAACAGGGTCGACTTGCCCGCCCCCGGGTTGCCACCGATCAGGATGGCCGACCCCGGCACCACGCCGCCGCCAAGCACCCGATCCAGCTCCTTGAAGCCGGAGGAGAAACGGGGGATTTCGGTGGTGGCGATCTCCGCCAGCGTCTGGACTTGGCTGCCGACGGCGCCGGCATAGCCGCTGTAGCGGGCGCTCTTGCCCGGGGTCACCGAGCCGAGGCGCACCTCGCTGATGGTGTTCCACTCCTTGCACTCACTGCACTGGCCCTGCCAGCGTGTGAAGTCGGCGCCACATTCGGTACAAACATAGGCAGTTTTGTTTTTGGCCATGGATAACTCGGGGACAGGATGAATTCCTGCTTGATATACTTGTTTGCGACCGACAGATCAAACCCAGAATCGGAAAAGTGACTTTCCGTGGCAGGAACACATGGAATCAGAACAACAACAGCACCTGATTGAACAACTTATTCCTCTGCTCAGAGAAAAGGATTTTGATGACATCTTTAATCGCCTGACCCAGGACGAGAACAGCAACAGCCGTTTTCTGATCAAGATGGAGCTCAAACGCAAATGCACCCCCTGCCGCCGGGTCATCGACATGCGCGACGAGCTGGGCGATGAGTGCCTGGTGCACGAGTTCGAAGGGATCACCCATTTCATGCCGGCAGAGGCCATCGGCCTGTTCCAGTCCCAGTGCTACCTCTACAAGGATGACTACACCCTGGGGGTCTACGAAGCGCTGCAATACTGGCAAAAATACCAGCATGGCAAGAACGATGGCCAGCTCCAGCCCCCCGTCAGCCCCTTTCGCCAATACGACGTCAATCCCATCACCTTTGCCAGCTACTATGGCCGGCGCCAGGAGCGGATGCACTTCAGCTCCCCCGTGGTGATCAAGTTCGCCGATGGCGACAAGCTGTTCGCCAAGAGTTCCGATCTCTCTCTGGGCGGGATCCGGGTCTTGGTGCCCTATCTGCCCAACTACCAGACCGGCGCTCAGGTCGAGGTGTTCTTCACCGGGCTGGAGCGGGATCACCCCAACCCCGTCCTGCACCATTCGGTCAGCTACCAGATCCTCGGGGAAGAGAGCAAGGAGGGGAAATACTGGCTCAGGCTGATCAAGACCGGCGAACATCCCAATTTCGACCAGTTTTTGAATGACTTCATCGAGAGCAACAAGAGCCGCTATCGGGTCAGCGTCGACTACCTGCTCTCCGCTGCCATCATCAAGGGGTATGAGCAGTTCTACCTGCCCCGCATGACCGGCATGCCACTGTTCTTCGGCTCGGGCGACAGCCCCAGCCTCGAGATCGCCCTGCGTACCGAGAACAACCAGCACATCCTGGAGTATTGGCGCGACGCCAAGAACCGCGACATGCTCGCCAGCCTGTTCTCGGCCACCCGCATGCAGGCCCTGTTGCCGGCGAAGGGAGAAGTGAAAGAGACCCTGATCTACTGCTTTACCCACTCGGTGCGCAGCCACCTCTACTTCTTCTCCGCCACCCGGGAAGAGCTGCTGCAAAGCGGCCTGATGTCGCTCTTCTTCCAGGTGGGAGCCCGGCGTCCCAGCTGGCGCGTCTACAAGTTCAGTCTGGAGCGCTGCGACCTGCACGAGGCCGACCTGGCCAGCCAGCAGGGCAAGGATAGCCCCCAGCTACAGGACATGTTGCTGCAGGAGCGGCTCAAGCAGATAAGCTACGTCGGTCTGCTGCAGCAGATAGGTCTCGACAGCCAGCGGGAAGAGTTCCAGTTCGACGCCAGCAGCCAGCACAACGCCAACGAGCTGCAGCGCTTCGGTCACGACAGCAGTGCCGCCCCCTTCGAGATCGAGACGCTGCACTATGTCCAGCTGCGCAAGGAGGCTCGCTACATCCACAAGACCGCCGTCGCCATCAAGCACAATGGCCGGGCCTGGCTTGGCTGGACCCGCGACATCTCGGCCCACGGCATGCAAATCGAGCTGGAAGAGCCGTTCGAGGGGGCGAAGGACGACATAGTCACCATCGCCCTGCCGCGCCTGCAGGAACTCTCCAAGAGCATGGATCTGCAACGCCTCCCCTACCGGCTGGTCAGCATCAACCTGACCCGCACCGTGCTGCACCTGTGCATCGAGGGGGATCCCGAGCGCCACACCGGCCGCCAGTTCTTCAAGCTGCTGATCGAGAGCAACCAGAACAAGCTCAAAGCGGCCCAGGAGCAGCGCCGCTATCGCGGTATGGCGCGGGCGCTGCGCAACATCTACACCCACCACGTCTTCTGCACCCCGGTCTACATCAACAAGCTCAAGGGGGCCCCCAAGCCGGCCTCGGTCGGCCATGCGCCGCAGCCACGCAGCCTGTCGCGGCTGCTCAAGGCCTGTGCCGAACAGGGCGATCAGGACAACCTCTACCCGCTGTTCCAGGGGGAGTTGCTCAAGCAGCTCATCATGAACCCGCTGCGGGCCATCGAGCGGGAGGATCAGCCTCAGGAGGAGGAGGTCTATATCGCCAGTCTGCAGACGGCGACCGGCCTGCCCATCTTCACCAGCCGCCTCGCCAGCAGCTTCCAGAACGTGGCGGAGAAGCGCAGCTTCATCGAGCAGGCGCTGCGCCAGGGGGAGTTCTACTCGGTGCTGGTCGGCATATCCCGTACCGGTCGCCCAGATACCAACTTCATCGCCAACGAGCTGGACTACATTGCCAAGTTCGCCATTCACAAGGCCAAGAAGCTGGAAGAGGAGCTGTGGAGCGTGGTGGGGGTTGGCGAGCTGACCGATACCAGCCAGGCAACTCTGTTCCGGCTCGGCATCACGGCGCCCATCAAGTAAAGAAGAGGGCGCCGACTCGAGGCGGCGCTATACCAAGCAACAAGCAATGGCGGACCCTGGGTCCGCCATTTTTTTTCGCATTCTTGCGGTTACCAGCCCCCCGGGGTTCCCCCATCAGGCCGCCTGCGGATTGAGCAGCCATTCGAGGATCTGCGGGAAGTGATCCTCCTGCGCCTGGGGTGCAGTCAGCATGTTGATGTGGTCGTAATCGAGCCGGTTGCCGTTGTCCCGGCCGAGCCGGGTATGGCGTGCGGCCGAGCCCATCTCGGCGCTGAAGCGGCGCACGTCGGTCGGGTGACCCAGCACCTTGTCCGCCTTGGCCGAGATCATCCAGAGCGGTGGCCAGTTGACCCGGACGGCCGCCTCGTCATAGGCGAACCCGTCGCTGGGATCCTGCCAGGGGCCACACTTGACCCAGGGGATAGTCTCCTGCAGGTAGCGCAGCGGCTCGTCATCCGCCCCTATCTTCAATCTGCGGGCAGCCAGGAAGCCGTTGCGGCTGGCCAGCCAGGGGGCCAGCCGGTTCCAGATCAGATCCACCTTCAGCCAGCGCTCCGGATTTTGTACCGACACGCCGCGCTTGGTGCCAAAGAACACCAGGCTGGCTACCTGCGCCGCCAGCTCGGGAAAGCGCACCAGGGTCGACGCCATGATGACGCCGCCCCAGGAGTGTGCCATCCAGTGCAGCTTGAAGCCGGCATGACGGGCGGCAATCCAGCGGTGCAGGGCCGGCAGATCCTCGGTAATGAGCTCGTGCTGGCCATGTTCGGCCTGCTCGGCGATGGCTGGCGTGCTGAGCCCCCGTCCCCGCAGATCGGCCACATAGACCTGATAGCCATGGCGGGCCAGAAAACAGGCCAGCCCCTTGCCCGACTCGGTATAGAAGATGCGGCCGTTCTCGATGGCGCCGTGCACCATCAGGATCGGCTCGCCATGTACCGCGACCCGCGGCTGAATGTGGCGCACGTGCAGCCGATGTTCGCCGCAGGGAATAAACAGGGATTGCTGTAGCAGTTCCATTTTGAGACTACGTCCTCCGTGACGTGGGGTTGAGTCCAGCCCGATGGGCTCAGCACCGATCCCAGCGCTGCTGGCGGCAGGCCAGGGCGCCGAGCAGGCAGATCACCCCTTCCAGATCGTGATGGTTGAGGGTGGCCGCCGCCTGGGCCCGCACCAGCGGTTTGGCGTGGATGGCGATGCCGAGCCCGGCCACCCCCATCATCTTGAGATCGTTGGCACCATCGCCGACAGCCACGGTCTGGCCAATGGCGATGCCGTACTCAAGGGCCAGCTGCTGCAGCACCTCGGCCTTGACGGCAGCATCGACGATGCGCCCGCTCACCTTGCCGGTCAGCCGTTGCCCCTCCACCGCCAGCTCGTTGGCGAAGATGGCGTCCAGCCCCAGCTCCCGCTGCAACTGGCCGGCAAAACGGGTGAAACCTCCGGAGGCGATCGCCACCTTCCAGCCAGCCTGCTTGAGGGTATCGACCATCAGTTGCAGGCCCGGCATCCAGGGCATGTTGGCCGCCACCTGGTCGAGAATGGTGACCGGTGCCCCCTCCAGCAGGGCGACCCTGGCCCGCAGGCTGTCGGAAAACTCCAGCTGGCCCTGCATGGCAGCCGCCGTGACCGCCGCCACCTGCTCGCCGACCCCGGCCAAACGGGCAATTTCGTCGATGCACTCGATGCGGATGGCGGTGGAGTCCATGTCCATCACCAGCAGGCCGGGCTCGGCCAGGCTGGGCAGGGCTGGCAGATGACACAGATCGATGTCCCACTCCTCCCCCTTGAGCGTCTGTACCAGAGCGGGTGAGAAGCGATCCGTGCCCAGCAGCAGCAAGGGTACCCCGGCCGGCATGGCGGGTGGATAGAGCCGTGCCTGCAGCCCGTGCCGCGCCAGCAGCCCGGCCAGCCGGCCGAGATGGTGGCCGCCAAGGGTCCGACCGAACAGCACCAGCCAGGCGCCATCCAGCGCACTGGCGGCGGGCAGCAGCGCCTGCGGCGTCGCCTCCCACCAGGGGGCGCCGGACAGGCACTCGGGCCACTCTGAAATCTCTGCGGGCAATTGGGACAACAACATAGGGATAACGCCTTCCTTGGTGATCATGGGGTTAACAAAGCTGGCCCAGAGTAGCGTATTGCTTTTTGTACAGGCAAGCGCCAAGATCCCGCCACCCCTTGTCAGCAAAAGGCTCAACGCTTGCGTCATCTCCCCATCAAACGTGTGCTCAGTCTGGGCGCCGGTGTCCTGCTCGGACTCTGGGTGCTTGCCGTGCTCATTCATATGCAGAGCGAGAGCCAGGCCTCGTTGCACAGCGAGGCGCGCAACCGGGCCCAGGCACTGGTGGCCTATGCCGCCAGGGACATGAAACGCTGGATCAAGGAGGAGAAAAACAGCGAGCTGGAGCGGCTGGCCCGGGATCTGGCCGCCGAGCCCGAGATCCTCGATGTCACCCTCTACGATGCACGCGGCATTCCCCTCGCCCAGTCGGACAATGCAGTGCCGCTGGACAGCCTGCTGCCCATCGGCGACAACAACAAATCGGTTCCCGAACAAGGCAAGGGGCGCATCCAGTTCGTGCAGGAGATCCTGGATGGGGAGCTGACGCTGGGCTATCTGCGCATTACCCTGGAAGAGCAGCAGATGCTGGCGGACAAGGACACCCGCCTCAAGGTGGTGCAGGAGAAACAGCGGCTGATGCTGCTGGTCGCCCTGCTGGCGGGGCTGCTCATCTCCTACGGGGTACGCCGCAACTACATGCGGGTGCGCAAGCACAAGAAGAAAAGCAAACCGGTCGAGCCGCAATAAGGCGGTGCGACCTCATCGCCTTGTATACAACCCAGGCAATGCCACCAGCAGGAGCGCTGTATGATTGCCCCCCCTCTTCCTCTGGATGAAGAGAGCCGACTGGAACGGCTCCGCATCCTGGGCTTGCTTGACCGCGAGCCCATCGATCAGCTGGATCGACTGACCCGGCTCATCACCCGCCATTTCTCGCTGCCCATCGCCATGGTCTCGCTGACCGACGTGAACCGGCAGTGGTTTCTCGCCCGCACCGGGGTCACCCTGTGCGAGATCAGCCGGGAGCACTCCTTCTGCGGTCACGCCATCCTGCGCCCCGACATCATGCAGGTGCAGGATGCCAGGCTCGACCCGCGCTTTGCCGACAACCCGCTGGTGACAGGCGAGCCCCACGTGGTCTTCTATGCCGGCCGGCCACTGCGGGCGCTGGACGGCGTGGTGCTCGGCACCCTCTGTCTGGTGGATCATGCGCCGCGCCACCTCGACGAGGAGGCCTGTCGCGACCTCGACGACTTCGGCCGCCTGGTGGAGAACACCCTGCACGATCTGGAGCGGCGCCATCAGGTGCGCAGCCTCAACCAGGTGCTGGAGGACAAGGAGCACCTGTTCACCCTCACCTTCAACCAGTCGTCGGTGGGCATGGCCCTCTCATCGGTTGAAGGTCGCTGGCTGCGAGCCAACCCGGGGCTGGAGCGACTGCTCGGCTACCGTGAACAGGAGATGCTGACACGCACCTGGCACGCCATGACCCACCCCGAGGATCTGCCGCGCGAGCTCTCCTTGTTCAACGCCCTGCTCGCAGGGCAACGGCAAGACTACCGGCTGGAGAAGCGGATGATCCGGGCCGATGGCAGCCTGTGCTGGGTGCAGCTCAGCGTGACCCTGTGCCAGGGCCGCACCATGGCACCTCACATGATCGCCGTGTTCGCCGACCTCACCGAGCGCAAGCAGGTCGAGGCCGAGCTGTTGCAATTGCAGCAGGGGCTCGAGCAGCAGGTGCGTGAGCGCACCCGCGAGCTGTCGAGCACGGTGGAGCAACTGCATGGCGAGATGCGCGAGCGCGGTGCCATGCAGCAGCGCCTGTGGCAGGAGCAGCGCCGGCTGCAGCACATGCTGGAGCACACCAGCAACGCCTTCCTCGAGCTCGACGAGGCGCTGGCCATCACCGGCTGGAATCCGGCCTCCACCACCCTGCTCGGCTGGCACCCCGAGGAGATGCTGGGGCGCACCCTGCCCGCCCTGCTCGGCAGCGCTCACCCTCTGCTGGCGCTGCTGACCCATCCCGAGCGCGCACAGCGCCGCCTGGAGTGCGACATCGGCACCCGCAGCGGTCGCCAGATCCCGGTTGAGGTGAGCGCCGAGCGCTACCAGTTCGACGGCAAGGTGCGCCTCGCCCTGTTCCTGCACGACATCAGCGCCCGCCGCCAGGTGCTGGCCGAGATTGAGCGCGGGCGGGCCCGGCTGCGGGCCATCACCGATGGCCTGCCGGTCACCATCAGCATGGTCTCGCCCGAGGGGCGCTACCTGTTTGCCAACCAGGCCTACTGCCGCTACTTCGGGCTGGATCCCGAGCAGATGCGGGAGATGAGCGTACGGGAGGTGATCGGCGAAGCGGCTTATGGCCGGGCCATCGCCCAGCTGGAGAGGGCCCTCGCCGGCGAGCAGGTAAGCTTCGAGAACCGCTTCGCGCTGCCCATAGGTCCACGGGATCTCAGGATCACCATGATCCCGAGTCGGGGCGACGAGCCCGGGGTCTACATCCTCGGCAGCGACATCACCGAGTTCAAGGCGCTGCAGAACCAGCTGGAGCACGAGGCGACCCACGACCCCCTCACCGGCCTGCCCAACCGGCGCGCCTTCACCCTGCGTCTCTCCCGTGAGCTGGAGCGAGTACGTCAGAATGCCGAGACCCTGGGCCTGCTGTTTCTCGACCTAGACGGCTTCAAGCGGATCAACGATCAGCTCGGCCACCATGTCGGCGACGCCCTGTTGCAGCGCTTTGCCAGCGTGCTCAGTGCCGAGGTGCGCCCCGGCGACATGGTGGCGCGCCTGGCCGGCGACGAGTTCACCATCATACTGCCGGCCCTGCGCCAGCCGGAGCTGGAGCTGCCCGCCCTGTGCAAGCGGCTGCTGGCGGCCATGGCGGTACCCGCCGACGTGGCCGGCCACCTGTTGCCCCTCGCCGGCAGCATCGGCGGTGCGCTCTGCCATTCGGGCCAATATTGTCACATCGACGACCTGCTGCACCGGGCCGACAGCGCCATGTACCGGGCCAAACAAGCCGGCAAGGGGCGCTTCGCCCTCGACCTCTGATCTTCCCTCCTTGAAATGCAAAACGGCGGCCCAAGGGCCGCCGTTTTCATTATTCATGCGCGAGGGGGATTAGTTGTCGCCCAGCAGGACGGAATCCAGCGCGATTTCGATCATGTCGTTGAAGGTCAACTGACGCTCTTCGGAGGTGGTCTGCTCACCGGTACGGATATGGTCGGAGACGGTGCAGATGGTCAGTGCGCGAGCACCGTACTCTGCGGCCACACCGTAGATGCCGGCGGCTTCCATCTCGACACCCAGGATGCCGTATTTTTCCATGACGTCGAACATGGAGGGGTCCGGGGTGTAGAACAGGTCGGCGGAGAAGATGTTACCGACGCGCACGGCAACGCCCTTGTTCTTGGCGGCCTGTACGGCATTGGCAACCAGATCGAAGTCGGCGATGGCGGCGAAGTCGTGATCCTTGAAGCGCAGACGGTTCACCTTGGAGTCGGTGCAGGCACCCATGCCGATCACCACGTCACGCAGTTTCACGTCTTCACGCACGGCACCGCAGGAGCCGACGCGGATCAGGGTCTTCACGCCGTAATCGGTGATCAGCTCTTTTGCATAGATGGAGCAGGACGGGATGCCCATGCCGTGGCCCATGATGGAGATGCGACGACCCTTGTAGGTGCCGGTGAAACCGAACATGTTGCGCACGTCGCACACCTGTTCGACGTTCTCCAGGAAGGTTTCGGCGATGTACTTGGCGCGCAGGGGGTCGCCCGGCATCAGCACGGTGTCAGCAAAGGCGCCATCTTTCGCATTGATATGAGGAGTTGCCATTCTCTTGATTCCTTCACACTAGGTTGAGTTTTATTGTCTTTATTGGTTACCCGCCGCCGAGGCGACGGGCGGGTAACTTACAGGAAGCTGGTACCGTACGCCAGTTTGGGCAGTCCGTGGTACGCCGCTATGCTCTGGCCGATGTCGGCAAAGGTCTCGCGACGGCCGACGGAACCGGCCTTGACCGGCTTGCCGTAGAATAGCACAGGGATGTACTCGCGGGTGTGGTCGGTGCCGCTCCAGGTCGGGTCACAGCCGTGGTCGGCGGTCAGCACCACCACGTCGCCATCCTGCATCAGCTCGAACAGCTCCGGCAGGCGGGAGTCAAAGTACTCCAGCGCATCGGCGTAGCCCTTCACGTCGCGACGGTGACCGTAGGAGGAGTCGAAGTCGACGAAGTTGGTGAAGACGATGGTCTGGTCACCGGCCGCTTTCACCTCTTCCAGAGTTCTGTCCCACAGCTCGGTCAGACCTGTGCCCTTCACCTGCTTGGTGATGCCTTGCTGGGCATAGATGTCGGCGATCTTGCCGATGGAAACCACCTGGCCGCCCGCTTCCTTCATGTAATCCAGCACGGTCGGTGCCGGCGGCAGTACGGAGTAGTCGTGGCGGTTGCCGGTACGCTTGAAGTTGCCCTTGCCACTGCCCACGAACGGACGCGCGATGACGCGGCCGATGTTGTAGGGCTCCAGCAGTTCGCGCACGATGTGGCACAGCTCATAGAGCTTCTCGAGGCCGTAGGTCTCTTCGTGGCAGGCGATCTGGAACACGGAGTCGGCAGAGGTGTAGAGGATCGGCTTGCCGGTGCGCATGTGCTCTTCGCCGAGATCGTCCAGCACCTGGGTACCGGAGGCGTGGCAGTTGCCCAGATAGCCTGGCAGACCGGCCTTCTCGACGATGGCGTCCAGCAGCTCCTGCGGGAAGCTGTTGTGGTGATCCTTGAAGTAGCCCCACTCGAACAGCACGGGCACGCCGGCAATTTCCCAGTGACCGGACGGGGTGTCCTTGCCGGAGGAGAGCTCCTGGGCAAAGCCGTAGGCACCGACTACCTCGACATCCTTGTTCAGGCCAGCCGGGAAGGTGCCGCTGGCGAGTTCACCCGCGTGGCCCAGACCCAGCTTGCTGAGGTTCGGCAGATTGAGGGCGCCACGACCCTCGAGTTCGCCGGCGGCACAGGCCTTGGCAATATGGCCAAGGGTATTGGCGCCCACATCGCCGAACTTGTCGGCGTCGGCGGCTGCGCCAATGCCGAAAGAGTCCATCATCAGAATAAAGGTACGTTTCATGGGACTTCCCCTTGTTACAAATCAGCCAGACCGATGCGACGGTAAACCTCGGGCAGCGCCTCCGGTTGGGTATCACCGATCTTGACGGCAGCCTGCACCATGCTGGCGGCCTGAGCAAATTGCTCTTCAGTTTGAGCGTGGATCAGGGCGAGCGGCTTGTCTGCCTCAACACTTTGACCCAGGCGGATAAAGTCGGTCAGACCGACGGCATAATCAAGCTTGTCACCGGCAGCGCGACGGCCACCGCCCATGGCGACCACGGCCAGACCCAGTTCGCGGGTGTCCATGGCGATCACAAAACCGCTGTTGGCGGCATAGACGGGGCGCACGATGGCGGCTTTGGGCAGGTGATGATCGTAGCGCGCCATGAAGTCGCTCGGGCCACCGAGGCCGGTCACCATGCGACCGAAGATCTCGGCCGCCTTGCCGTTGTCCAGCACCGCCTGCAGTTTGCGGCGGGCATCGCTGTCATCGCTGGCCAGGCCGGCGGAGATCAGCATCTCGGCGCACAGCGCCATGGTGACGGCATGGATGCGCGGGTTGCGGTATTCACCGGTCAGGTAGCGCACCGCTTCGCGCACTTCCACCGCGTTGCCGGCGCTGGAGGCCAGCACCTGGTTCATGTCGGTCAAGAGCGCTGAAGTGCGGCAGCCGGCACCGTTGGCCACCGCAACTATGCTCTTGGCCAGCTCCTCGGATGCTTCAAAGGTCGGCATGAAGGCACCGGAGCCCACTTTCACGTCCATCACCAGCGCTTCCAGCCCGGAGGCGAGCTTCTTGGAGAGGATGGAGCCGGTGATCATGGCGATGGATTCGACGGTGGCGGTGATGTCGCGTACTGCATAGATACGCTTGTCGGCCGGGGCGAGATCGCCAGTCTGGCCGATGATGGCGACACCCGCCTCTTTCACCACTTTCAGGAAACGGTCGTTGTCGACCGAGGTCTGGTAGCCGGGGATGGCATCCAGCTTGTCCAGGGTTCCGCCGGTGTGGCCCAGGCCACGGCCGGAGATCATCGGCACGAAACCGCCACAGGCCGCGACCATGGGGCCAAGCATCAGGGAGACGACGTCACCCACGCCGCCGGTGGAGTGTTTGTCGACGATGGGGCCGCCCAGATTGAGGTGGTCCCAGGTCAGCACCATGCCGGAATCGCGCATGGCGCAGGTCAGGGCAACCCGCTCATCCATGGTCATGTCTTTGAAGTAGACCGCCATCGCCAGCGCTGCAATCTGGCCCTCGCCGATGGTGTTGTTGGTAATGCCCTGAACGAAAAATTGAATCTCTTGGGTACTGAGCGCTTCACCGTTGCGCTTCTTGCGAATGATTTCTTGAGGCAAAAACATCTTTCATTCCCTCCGCCATTGCTGGCGTTACACAAGTCTGAATCCTTGCCCGCACCCCACACGGGTGGGGCGCAACAGGGCGGACAGCGGTCCGCCCTCTCATCAACCTATTAGTAACCGCTGGTGTTGGCCGGCTTGTCGCCATGCCCCAGCGTGGCCAGCAGGCTGGCCAGCAGGCTGGATGCACCAAAGCGGAAGGTGCGGGCGGATACCCAGTCCTTGCCCAGGATCTCTTCGGCCATGGCCAGGTACTGGCCCGCCACGGCGGCGTCTTTCACGCCACCAGCCGGCTTGAAGCCGACTTTCGGGTTCTTGGCCTTGATCACTTCCATCATGATGCGGGCCGCTTCCGGGGTCGCATTGACCGGCACCTTGCCGGTGGAGGTCTTGATGAAGTCGGCACCGGCGTCGATGGAGATTTCGGAGGCGCGGCGGATCAGCGCTTCCTCTTTCAGCTCGCCGGTCTCGATGATCACTTTCAGCAGCACGTT
The DNA here is from genome assembly GCF_002259925.1 of Aeromonas sp. A35_P. Lineage (NCBI taxonomy): Bacteria > Pseudomonadati > Pseudomonadota > Gammaproteobacteria > Aeromonadales > Aeromonadaceae > Aeromonas > Aeromonas sp. A35_P. The sequence continues at coordinate 42,700 of NZ_NEVB01000099.1, forward strand.
GGCGCCACAGGCTTCCTTACAAGCTTTGACCAGATCGAAGCCGACCTGTTCATTGCCGGCCATGAAGGCGCGATACGGGAACACCACGTCCACTTCGTCGGCACCGTAGGCCACGGCGGCGCGGGTTTCGGCCACGGCGATCTCGATGTCGTCGTTGCCGTGCGGGAAGTTGGTCACGGTCGCAATGCGCACGTCGGCAGCGCCGATCTCACGCAGGGTCTTGCGAGCGATGGGGATGAAACGGGGGTAGATGCAGACGGCGGCAGTCAGGCCGGCCGGAGACTTGGCCTTGCGGCACAGGTCGATCACCTTCTGATCGGTGTCGTCATCGTTCAGGGTGGTCAGGTCCATCAGATTCAGGGCGCGCTGGGCGGCCAGTTTCAGATCAGTCATTCTGTTCTCCAAAGTCTCGATGTAGTCCGAATTCCAGGGCATGGTGCTGCCTGTCGCAACGCAACCGGCAAGACGCGACTCCCGGAAAAACGGGAATGGAATTGCAGCGCAACTGCACGGGCAATAGGCTGCAAATAAGGCAAGAGCCCTGTCACTTTCTTACAAAAGTGCGGACTTGGTTCCATGAAGACTTGAGAAAGGCAGACAAGGTCTGACCCGACTTCCCAATCAATTCCATTTGACCGCCAACACCCGATTTCATCGGGCATTAGTCAATGCCAGCACCCTGCTGGCAATGCCTATTTCAGCCGAGATACCCCTTGTTTGCAAGCCGGATTTGCCATTTTCAGAGGTACCTCACATCTGGCAAATCCGGTACTGGAAAGTGCGTTAAGAGAAGAAACGGGTGAGTATCCAGGAGTATGCCAGGCCCCCCAGGTAGACTCCAACGATCCCCATTACCCCGGACAGTACGGGCGGGGCCGGGATCGGCAATTTGAGGAAAGAAAACAACAAGCCAACGATAAAGCCGGCTGCCATCGCCAGTAGCACTTCATTCATATAGCC
>NZ_NEVB01000100.1:0-6157 GCF_002259925.1 Aeromonas sp. A35_P
GAGCCGCACCTGTCCGTGCTGCGGCCATGTATCGGCGGACAACCGGCAGACGCAAGAGCGGTTTGCGTGCGTCGAATGTGGCTTCGAGGAAAACGCTGATCTGGTCGGCGCGATCAATGTTTTAAGGGCGGGACACGCCCGGTTCGCCTGTGAAGTGAGCGATGCAGTAAGGTCGCCAGCAGCAGGAACCCGCCGAAGCGACCCACCCCGGCTCGATGCCGGGGTGGGCGCCGTAGGAATCCCCCGACTTTAGGCGGGGGAGGATGTCAACGGTGCCTGCAGCAGGCCGTGCTGGCGAAACGCCTGCTCCAGCAGCCTGGCATAGGGGCGCGCCGGGTAGAGCCGAGCGGCGGTATCCACCGTGATGCGGGCCAGCTGCGGCATGCGGATGGCCGGGCCGAGACCGAAGTGGGACTCGATGATCAGGCGATCAAACTCGTCCCGCGCCCCTTCGCCCTGCTCGGCGACCGCGGCCAGCAGTGCCTGGAACAGCGGGGTGCCCCACAGCTGGTCGCCATTGCTGCCGTTGATGGTGCGGTGGGCCGGGTAGTTGTAATCCGGGTGGTAGCGGGCGCGCAGATCGTCCAGCTGACGCGGGGTTCGGTCGGTGAAGCGGCCATCCCAGTTGAACACCATGGCTGGTTCGAACTGGCGGCCGGCTTCGCTGCGCTGGCGGTGGCTGGCGGCCAGGTAGTCGCTGAAACCCTCGCCGATGGCGCCCCAGTCTGCCTCGTCCCCCAGATCTGGCACTATGTGATGCTGCACCGCATGGCCGAACTCGTGCCAGATCACCATGGGATCCTCGGCATCGGGCACGCCGCTGCGACCCAGCTCCAGCCGGCGTTCGAACGGATCGTAGAGGGAGTTGTCCTGATAGCCGGCCTCGGTGTCGATGTCGAGCGCCCCCGGGATAAGGTCGCTAAAGCCGAGGTGCTTGAGGTGGCGCTGGGCCAGATCCAGGTGGTAGTAGGCGTTGATGTCGGCAAAGCCGCGATCATCGCGGGTCAGGCGAAACCCCTGCGGGCTGTCGGCGCTGAAGGGGGCGGTGTCCGGCTCCATGGCATCCACCACCCGGGCGTGGGGGCCGCTCAGCAGATAGCGTCCGCCCGCCAGGGTGACCGGCAGCGGTACCTTGTCCTGATAGGCGGCGTCCGCCAGTTGCAGGGCTTCGTGCCAGACCAGACCAGCGTCGCGCAGCTGGGTGCGGGGATCCGGGTCGAATACCCGTGCCTCCAGCTGGATGTCGCCGGCGTCGGCGACGCGGCTGGCCAGGGTGGTGGCCGCATCCATCCAGCGGCCGAGCTCGCGGCTGCCGTCACAGCTGGCGAAGAGTTGCACCTGGCTGGCCTTGGCGTTGCCCGCCTGATGCTCGCGTACCCGCTGGCGCAGGGCCGGCACCGGGGTGTCGCCGTCGCGCCAGTACCAGGCCTCGACCGGACCAAGGGTGTCGATCTCGCTGCCGCCATCGCGCAGCTGCTCCAGCAGGGGATCCAGATTGCCGGCGGCATCGCAGCCGGGTTCGCGGCTATCCAGCGGCCGGCTGTTGTGATAGATGCGCCAGGGCTTGCCGGCCAGATCGACGCTGACGGCGGCCTGAATGGTGGCCACCGGCAGGCCGTTGACCAGCTGGCGGAAGCTGTAGTGATGGCCGAGCAGGCTGGTCCGTTCGTAGTCGGGGGCCAGGCTCACACCTAGGCGCTGTTCGAGCCAGAGCTTTGGCGTGGTGGTCAGCGGTTGTGCATCGACAAACTGCAGCTCGGCCGCCAGCAGTGGCTGGGAGAACAGGGTTGCCGCCAGCCAGAGGGCCAGGGAAGAGGGTTTCATGGTTTACTCCAACACAAAAATGAGAAAAGGGATCACCGGCGGGCGCCCGCCAGGGTGAGCAGGAAGGCGTACTCGCGGGCCGCCTGCTGGCGCGCGTTGCCCGGGCTTATGCGGTGGCCGCCGTCGAGGGCCGTGCTGAGCAGATAGGGGCCCGGCCCCGTGCTGTGTTCCCGCAGGCGGGCCACCCACTTGAGCGGCTCCCAGTAGGGCACCTGACTGTCGTGCAGCCCGGCCGTCACATAGACGGGGGGATAGGGGGCCGCATGCAGGTTGTCGTAAGGGCTCAGGCGGCGCATGGCGGCGTAATCGGCGGCAATGGCCGGGTTGCCCCACTCGGCGTACTCCTGGCGGGTGAGCGGCAGTTCGGGATCGCTCATGGTGCCGATGAGATCGACGAAGGGCACCTGCAGCACGGCCCCGGCGAAGCGGGTCGGTGCCTGGTTGAGGGCCGCCGCTACCAGCAGGCCGCCGGCGCTGCCGCCCATGGCAAACAGCCGGGCGGGGTCGATGGCGGGATCCCGGGCCAGCGCAGCGGCCACGGTCAGGAAGTCGTCCACGCTCTGCTGCTTGTGGCGACCGCGCCCCGCCAGATACCAGTCGTCCCCCAGCATGCCGCCGCCGCGCACGTGGGCGATGGCGTAGACGAAGCCGCGATCCAGCAGGCTCAGCACCTGCGGCTGGTAGTAGGGGCGCATGGGGGTGCCATAGGCGCCGTAGCCGTACAGCAGCAGGGCCTTGGGGGTGTGGATGTCCTTGCGCCACATCAGGGAGACCGGCACCTTGACGCCATCCTTGCCCACCACCCAGCGGCGCTCGCTCTGGTAGGGGGAGGGGAGGGCGGTCCGGGAATCCGGCAGCCAGCGGCCGCTGGCGAGATCGAGCAGGCGCTGGTGCGGCGGCTCGGCCATGCCCTGGCGGCGGATCAGGATCTGCCCGCTGGCGGGGTCGTGGGCGCCCTGGACCCAGGCCGTGCCGGCCCCCTCGGTCAGCAGCAGACGATGGCTGAGCCGGCCACGGCCATCCAGCACGTCGAGCCAGTCATCCCCGTGATGGCGATACTGCAGCACCGTGTAGTCGGCAAACAGGCGCCACTTCTCGAGGCTCCTCTGCTCGCCAGACCAGAGCGGCTGCCACTCACCCTTGGCCACCTGGCTCAGGTCGGCCACCTGATAGAGGCCGAGGGCGCCGTCCCGGTTGCTCTTGAGCAGCACCCGCTCCCCCTGGGTATCCAGGTAGTACTCGAGGCCAGCCTGACGGGCCTTGAGCAGATCAGGTTTGCCTTCGTCCAGCAGGTACTGCTCGGCGCTGTCGTGGTTGTTGCTCTGCAGCAGCAGGTGGCGCCGATCCGTGGTGCGATAGAGGCTGAGCAGCCAGGCGGGATCCGCCTCCTGGTAGATCTGCTGCTCCTTGCCATCGCGCCAGGCCCACAGCTGCCAAGGGCGCAGGGTGCGGGGTTCGTTGGCGATGGTGTAGAGGGTCTTGCCATCCAGGCTCCAGAGCAGATCGCTGGCCCGGTGGGTCAGGGTGGCCAGGGGCTTGTCGTCGGCCAGGTCGAGCAGGGTGATGCGGTAATCCCGATCGCCCTGCAGATCTTCGGCCAGGGCCAGCCAGCGCCCATTCGGGTGCAGGGCCCAGCTGGCGAGCTCGTAGTAGCCGCTGGCCGGCTGACGGGCCGCCAGCCGTTGACGGGGTTCAGCCTGCTCGCCGCTGCGCTGCCATAAGCTGCCGTCGGCTTCCATCCGCCACTGGCTGCCCGCCTCGCGCAGCCACTCTTGCGGCATGGGCTCGCCGCGCGCTTGTGCCTGCCATTCGGCTTGCAGAGCCTGCTCCAGTGGCCGCTGAGCGGCGAGCTGCTGCTCGGTCCAGCGGTTCTGTTCGCCCAGCACGGCCAGCAGGGTGGGATCCTGGCGGCTGTCGTCGCGCCAGCCACCATAGGGATCGAGCCGGGCCCGCTCCCCCGGCATCGGCAACGGGCGGTGAGGGATAAGCGGGGCCACGAGCGGCGCCGAGGTGGCGACGGCCTGGCGCTGGGTATCGGCAGGTGCAAGGGCGACAGGCTGGGCGGGCGCCGGATTGGCCAGCAGGCTGGCCAGCATCAGGAGTGCGTGCATCAGAGCCCCACGAAGGTGTAACGCAGGCTGGCGCTCAGGGAGCGGCCCGTCTGGGTGTAGAGGCCCGCATCCGTGCCTGCTTCCAGCCCGGCGACATCCTGATAGCGGGTGTAGCGGGTGTCGAGCAGGTTGTCGAGCTTGAGGTTGGCCTTGAGGGCATCGGTGATCTGCCAGTCGGCGGTCAGGGCGAAGCTGAGCCAGCCTGCGGTTTTCAGGCACTCGCCCTGCTGCTGGGTCAGGCTGTTGCCGCAGCTGGGCACGCGGCTCATGGCGGCGGCGTAGTCGGCCTGCAGCCCCAGGCTCCAGTCGTTGGCCTGATAGCTGAGACGGGTGTTACCCTCGAGCGGGGTGAGGTTGCGCGGCGATTCGCCCTGGCTGGTCTTGCCGTCGACCCAACCCAGCTTGGTGGCCAGCTCCCATTGCGGGGTCAGCCAGTAGCTGGCGGCGACTTCGGCACCCCAGGTCTCGGACTTGGCGACGTTGCGATATTGACGCAGCATGACCCCGTCCCGCAGGCGGAAGCCCACCTGACGCCAGTCGACGAAGTTGTAGTAGCGGTTGTAGAAGAGGGCGGGCTTGATGCTCCACTCATCCCCTTCGCCACTCACCCCCCACTCGAAGCTGTGGCTGGTCTCTTCCTTGAGATCCGGGTTGGCGATGATCTCGAACGGCGGCAGGGCAAAGTAGTGGGGGATGTTGCCGTACACCTTGTCGTAGGAGGGGGCGCTGAAACCGTTGGCGTAGCTCAGCCAGCTGCGCCACTGCTCGTTGAAGCGGTAGCTGGTGGCCAGACTCGGCGAGAGGTGCCAGCTGTGGTTGCTCTCGCCCCGGCCATCCTGCGGGCTCAGCCACTGCTGATCCATGCGCAGGGTCGGGGTGAACTGCCACTGGCCCAGGGTCGCCACATCTCCCAGCCAGATGCCGGCCCGATCGGTGCGGGCGCTGCTGAAGGGGGCGGACTGGGTGGGTTGGGGAATGCCGGATTCCAGCATCAGCTTCTCCACCGGTCGCTCGTGCCGGGTGCGCGCCAGCTCGATGCCGTAGCTCAGCTTGTGCTCGACGGCGCCGGTGACCAGATCGCGGCGGATATCCAGCTCGCTGCCGAGCAGGTGCTCGGTGAAGGTGGCCAGCTCCCGCTCGCTGCGATAGCGGGGGTAGCCGCTCAGCTCGTCATTTTGCAGCAGGCTGCGCTTGTTGGCGGTGTTCTTGGCGTAGTTGCCGTGCAGGTTCCAGGTAAAATGGTCGGCCAGCGGGTGGCCCAGATCCTGCGCCTCCCAGCTCAGCTTGCCGCCCTGGGAGCGCTGGGTGCCGTTCTCGCGATACTGGCGCACCTGCCACTTGCCGTCGGGCTGGGGAGTTTCGCGCGGCCCCTGATCCCGCTTGGCATTGTCTTCGAAGTAGTCGAGCTCGAGGCGCAGCAGATGCTGTTCGTTGAGGGGTCAGGCTGGAGCTGGTGGAGGCGCTGAGGCCATCGAGATCCGCCGGGATGCGGCTCTGATCGTAGTTGGCGGTCTCGTGCCCCTGCCAGCCGGAGAGGCGCAACAGGTGGGCGCTCTCGCCCCAGCGGGCGGCACCGGTGGCGCTCAGTTTCTGCTTGTCACTGCTGCCGTCGTGCAGCACCTTGCTGCTGAGGTAGGCATCCTGCCCCTGCAGGTAATCTTCCGGCTGCTTGGTGGTGATGACCACGGTGCCGCCGATGGCGTCCGAGCCGTGCAGGGCGGAGCCGGCCCCTTTGGCCACCTCGATCTGCTTGACGTCATCGAGATCGAAGCTGAAACGGCCCACCTTGTCGTTGAGATCGTCGGCGCCGAAGCCGTCGCTGACCCGGACTCCGTCCTTGACGATCAGCACCCGGTTGCCACCGATGCCGCGGATGCTGATGTTTTGCGGCCGGCCCGCCGAGCCGGTCACCGAGACGCCGGGTTCGTTCTTGAACACGTCGGTGAGCTCGGTGGCTATCTGGCGCTCCAGATCCTCTTCGGTGATGACGGTGATGGAGCCGGAGATGTCGGACAGTTTCTGCTCGACCCGCTGACCCTTGACCACTATGGTCTCGCGCGCCTTGGGCGGGGTGGTGCCGGAGGTGTCTATTCCTGCGGGATCGCCGGCGGCCAGCGCTGTACCGGACAGCAGCATGGGCCAGTAGTGAAGTAGTGTTTTCATTTTGAGAATAATTATTATTTAAGCCTGAAGGCCGCGGATTATTGCAGAGAGGTCCAATC
>NZ_NEVB01000101.1:0-6114 GCF_002259925.1 Aeromonas sp. A35_P
TGGTGTTTGCGAAAATAGTGTTCCCAGTCAATGACATCTGGTGATGGCAGTGATTGCATTGCAGCACGCGTGGCCGACTTTTCAGGTGACAACAGGTCTTGTTGGCACATTCAGGGCAGACAAAGCCGTGAGGAAAACGCCAAGTGAACAACGCGTTTTCGCACTGAGCTTCAGTGCCATAGTCCTTGAGAAGCTCAAACAGGCTGTAGCCTTTCTGGAATTGGACTTTGCTTTTGGCCATGATCTCGCTCCTCGATAACTGTGCATAAGATCAGTATAGTTCGGGGTGACTGCTAATCATGGGTAATCAGGAAATCAATTGCAAGGATAGCGCCGTGGCGGAAAGCAAACCCCGAGTCCTGCTGGTGGAAGATACCCGCAGTCTGGCAGTGGTCTATGAACAGTATCTGGCCCAGGATGGCTTGCGGCCAGCAGGCCCTGGCCCAGCTGCTGAGCAGCCCGCCCCCCGTGGTGCTGCTGGATCTCGAGCTGCCCGACATGTCCGGCATGGACATTCTGCAGCAGATCACCGAACAGCAGCTGCCCTGCTCTGTGGTGGTGATCACCGCCCACGGCTCGGTGGATGTGGCGGTGGAGGCGATGCGGCTCGGTGCCTTCGACTTTCTGACCAAGCCGTTTGACGGCAAGCGGCTGTGCGCCACCGTCCGCAACGCCTTCAAGCACCAGCAGCTCAGCTCGCTGGTGGCCCAGTACCGGGAGAACTTCGAGCGCAGCTCGTTTGCCGGTTTCATCGGTGCCTCCATGCCGATGCAGGCGGTCTATCGCATCATAGAGAGCGCGGCGCCGAGCAAGGCGACCGTGTTCATCACCGGCGAGAGCGGCACCGGCAAGGAGGTGTGCGCCGAGGCCATCCACCAGTGCAGTCCGCGTCGGGAGCAACCCTTCATCGCCCTCAACTGCGCCGCCATTCCCCACGACCTGATGGAGAGCGAGATCTTCGGTCACGTGAAGGGGTCGTTCACCGGCGCCCAGGGGGATCGCAAGGGGGCGGCCAGCCTGGCGGATGGCGGCACCCTGTTTCTCGACGAGATCTGCGAGATGGATCTTGACCTGCAGAGCAAGCTGCTGCGCTTCATCCAGACCGGCACCCTGCAGCGGGTCGGCAGCGGCAAGCTGGAGACGGTGGACGTGCGCTTCGTCTGCGCCACCAACCGGGATCCCCTGGTGGAGGTGAAAGCAGGGCGTTTTCGCGAGGACCTCTACTACCGGCTGCACGTGATCCCGCTGAGCCTGCCGCCGCTGCGCGAGCGGGGCGAGGACATACTGCTGCTGGCGCGCAACCTGTTGCAGAGCTACGCCAAGGAAGAGAGCAAGCGTTTCAAGGATTTCGATGCCGAGGCGGCGCGGGTGCTGCTCGACTACCCCTGGCCCGGCAACGTGCGCGAGCTGCAGAACGTGGTGCGCAACATAGTGGTGCTCAACGATCGCGAGCTGGTGAGCCCTGACATCTTGCCGCCGCCCCTCAACGGCAGCCGGGGGGCCCTGCCGCTGGCGGTATCGGCCCCGGCGCCGGTCGGCAGCACCGAGCCTGTGGTGTCCAATGCCCCGATCCGCCCGCTCTGGCTGGTGGAAAAAGAGACCATAGAGCAGGCCATTGCCAGCTGTGACGGCAACATTCCCAAGGCGGCGGCCCTGCTGGAGATCAGCCCCTCCACCATCTATCGCAAGAAACAGGGCTGGGAGGAGGCGAGCCTGGCCTGACGTCTCGGGGTTAGCCTCTCGAGGGTGACAAAGCGTGCGGGGCGGTCCATTGGCCGCCCCGCTGCATTGTTGGTGATGGTTGGCTAGCTAGCTAGAGCTTGCCCAGTGCCTTGAGCCTGGCCAGCCGCTCTGCCTCGTTGGCCTTGAGCCAGCGATCCTGCGACAGCAGAAACCAGGCGCGGGCGAAGTATTCGGCGGCGGCCGGATCATCCAGCACCAGCGCATTCTCCCCCAGCTCTTCGAACACATAGCCATCCTCGGGCGCGCCGGCGGCAGCCATGTCGTCTTTCAGCTCGGTCAGCTCGGCCCTGGCCTGTTCGTGTTGCCCCTGAGCCCGGCTCAGGCGGGCCAGACTCCAGCGGGCGATAAAGGCCTTGGCCTGATTGTTGTGCTGCTCGTGCCAGGCCAGGCATTTTTGCTGGCACTGGCGGGCCTCTTCCAGCCGGCCCAGTTCGAACAGGGTCCAGCCCTGATTGTTGTAGAGGGTGGCGAGCCAGCCGCGCACCTTTGGATCCTGACTGCGCTCCGCCAGCTCCATCGCCAGCTGATGCCAGCGGCTCTGCTCCTCCAGCGGGGCGGCGATGGCCACCATGTGGGCCGCATCGATGGCGAGATAGAGCTCCTTGTGTTTGAGCCCAAGCTGCCAGGCCTGTTCAAACAGCGCCCTGGCGCTGGCCTTGTCGCCGGCGGAGTTGAAGGTGCGGCCGCGCTCCAGCAAGGTGCGCAGGCGGGCCCGCGGGGTCGCCTCGGTGAGGCGGGGCTCTATCTCGTCGAGCAACTGGTGCGCTTCGGCAAACTGGCGTTGCAGCGAATGGGTGCGGGCTATCTGGGTGAGCAGCTCCAGCTCGTATTGCAGATCGGCGGCGGCGCGCGCCTCGGGCAACAGAGCATGAAAACGCAGGGCGGTGGCGGCGGGGTCCTTGTAATCCCACTGCGCCATGAAATCAGGCGGATTGTCCATCTGGCCTCCTTGCTGGCGATCCTTTCACCAAGATGCCTGCAAGCCATTGTATGTACAAGGGGCCCTCGTCACAGAGCGCCCCTTGAGTCATGGCAACGGCAGTAGCCAGCCGGTCAGTAGACCATGGCCAGGCTCATCAGCATCAGGCCGAGGGCGGCGAAGGCTCCCTCCTTGATGGCGAGGCGCGGCACCAGTGCCTTGGGCAGGGCCGGAAACAGGCTGAGGGCAAAGCCGAGCCCCGGCATCAGCCAGTGGAAGGCCGGGTTGCGCAGGCTGGGGTCTGCCGCACCATTGATGATGATGAGCAGAATGAAGAGGGTGAAGGCGGGCAGGATGAACCAGCGGGCGCTGCCGGCCGCAACGGCGCGCAGCGGCGAGATGCGATAGAGCAGCAGGGTCACGATAAACAGCACCAGGGGGGCCAACAGGTAGAGGGGAGCCGGGTTCATAACGGGTATCCTGAAAAAGGGGGTAAACAGCAGTGGCGGATTTAATCAGCCCGCAGCCGGGATGACCAGCCACAAGGGCCCGGGCTGTGAAGAAGATCCCAGGCAAAGGTTTGCTGGCGACGTCTCAGCGCAGCCAGAACCAGGCGGCAAAGCCAAGCCAGCTCAATCCCAGCAGCAGCCAGGGCAGGGGATGCTGGCGGGTCACTTCCACCAGTTCGACGATGTCGTCCTGCTCCTCATCCTGCTGCGCTGGGTGAGACTGTTTGGCCTTGGCCTGCAGTTTTTTCTGGCGATTGGCCTCGCGGGCCCGCGCCTTCATCTGCTTCTTGTATTCGTCTATGCCTTTCTGGATCCCCTGGGCGATCAGCTGGGTCTGCTCCTTGGTCTGTCCCGGTTTCTGGTTGGCACGGGCAATTTTCATCGCCTCCTGCTGGGTCTCGGGGGAAATCTTGTCGTACTTCGCCATCAAAGGGTCTCCTCGGCATCGATTGGCGGGGAGTATGCCATAAAAACGGCGCCCTCAGGCGCCGTTGCAACAGCTTGTGAGCCGGATCAGGGCTTGTAGTAGGTCACGGTCGCATAGGGCAGCGGATTGAGGGTGCCCTGGGACTCGGCGTACTCCATGAACATCTCGTTCTCGCCCACGCCGGAGTCGACGTAGTCACCCTTGTTGGGCAGCTCTTCGCGCTTGAGCAGACCGCTGTAGCCATCCTTGCCGGAGGCGATGTAGGTGTTGGCACCAACGCGGTAGACCTTCTCGTCATCCAGCGGCAGCCACTGGCCGTTGGCGTCCAGCATCTCCAGCTTGGTGATGCGGGAGCCCTTGGCCAGCTTGCCGTCGTAGGTGTAGCTCAGGTGGCCGACGTAGGGGAAGGCACCGCTGGAGGCGGCGATCCCGGTCTCCAGACCGATGGAGTAGTCAACGGCGTACTCCAGGGTGGCACGCACGTCCTTGCCCTTGAGGTTGAAGGCGGCGATCTTGTTGCCAAACGGCAGCAGGGTCCCCATCACGTAACCGACCGAGAGCGGGCCCGCGTTCACGTCGGCACGCACGCCACCGGCGTTCTGGATGGTGAAGTCCACCTTGGTGTTGAGCTTGTTGAGCTTCCAGTAGAGGGATTCGGCCACCAGGGGATCGATGAGGCCGGCGCCGTCCGGGGTGGTCGGCACGCGCACGTGGGGCAGCTTGGTCGGCACGTCGGCGATGATCTTGGCCTCGAGCTCGGCCACGGCCGGCTTGTACTCGGTGTCGATCACGTCGCGCATGGCGGTGTCTTCCGGCACGATCTCGATGACCGGAGACTTACTGATGAAGTCGACTACGTTGGTCTGCTCGGTGCCGCTCAGCGGCACCTTCTTCTTGGCCACTTCCTTGGTGAAGTCGTCGCCGGTCATCAGGGTGTTGCGCCCTTCACACTTGGTGAGCTCGCCTTCCTTGCTCAGGGAGACGTTGACCAGGCCGTAGCCCTTGGCCCATTCGCCGGCCTGCACGATACAAGTCTTGCCACCGTCCGGGTTGTTGACGATCTGGGCATAGGTGTTGTCGTCGGCGGGGTTCTGGTTGTGGGCGGTGTAGCCGATGCTGTTGAGCTCGGTGATGTCGCCGAGGAAGGTCTGGGAGTGACCGCCGACGATCAGGTCGATGCCGTTGACGGCCTTGGCGACCGCCTGGTCATTTTGCAGACCGATATGGGTGACCATGATGATCTTGTTGGCCCCCTTGGACTTGAGGGTATCGACCATTTTCTGGGCGGTCTCAATCATCGGCAGGAATTGAGTGTCTTTGTCCGGTGAGGAAATATCATGCATATTTTCCAGCACCAGTCCGAAAATACCCACGCTCTCGCCATTGACTTCCTTAATGACATATTCGTGAATATTCTCGCTGTCCTTCAGGGTGGCGCTACTGGATTTCACCATATTGGAAGCCAATACCGGGAAATTCACCCGTGAGACGAAGTCTTTAATTGCCTGGTTGCCCAGATCGAATTCATGGTTGCCGAGCACCATGGCATCGATACCCATGTCGGAGAGCAGTCGGGACTCCTCTTCCCCCTTGAACTGGGTGAAGTAGAGGGTGCCCTGGAAGGCGTCACCACCGTTGAGCACCATGAAGTTGCGGCCTTCGCTGGCCGCCTGGCTGCGCAGCTCGTCCAGCTTGAACTTCAGACGCGGATAGCCGCCCAGCTTGGCGTTGAACTTGAATAGCTCCTGCCCGGTGGGCTGGATCGCCAAGGCATTTTCGGTCGGGTCGAGGTGGGCGTGGGTATCATTGATGTGGGCAATGGTCAGATCCAGCGGAATATGTTCCTTGCTGCTGTTTTCTGAATTGCAGGCGGTCAGCCCGAACAGGGTAATAGAGACGGTGACGGCCAGTAGCGTCTTCTTCATCGGTAATATTCCTCTTGTTGTTATAGTCCTGTATATCGTTCCTGCATGACAGGAGTGTGGCGATTCTAGGCAAAAAGTAATAATTGGAAATAAACAGAGCTGATTCCTTTGAGCTACTGCACATTAATAAAGCAAATAAACGTTCCTGATTACCCATGATTAGCAGTCACCCCGAACTATACTGATCTTATGCACAGTTATCGAGGAGCGAGATCATGGCCAAAAGCAAAGTCCAATTCCAGAAAGGCTACAGCCTGTTTGAGCTTCTCAAGGACTATGGCACTGAAGCTCAGTGCGAAAACGCGTTGTTCACTTGGCGTTTTCCTCACGGCTTTGTCTGCCCTGAATGTGCCAACAAGACCTGTTGTCACCTGAAAAGTCGGCCACGCGTGCTGCAATGCAATCACTGCCATCACCAGATGTCATTGACTGGGAACACTATTTTCGCAAACACCAAGCTCCCGCTGACCAAGTGGTTTCTGGCGATGCACCTGTTGTCACAAACCAAAACAGGTTTGTCAGCGATGGAGCTAAAGCGCCAGTTGGGCGTCAAATATGACACCGCCTGGATGCTCAAGCACAAGCTGCTGC